>JBCCLG010000134.1:0-9725 GCA_039027015.1 Acidobacteriota bacterium
GAACCTGCGACCTTTGGGTTATGAGCCCAACGAGCTACCGGACTGCTCCACCCCGCGTCACCTTTTCCGACGTGCCCCGCTTCGTCGAAGCCGGGCTTGCTCCTGCCGCTCTCGCGGCGGGAGCGAGATACTCACATAGGGCCCTGACCCTGTCAACCCCCCGGCTTGGGGTCATCTTGTGGTCGAGACGGCGCGGGGATATTCTCGGCGTTCTTCGCGCGGACGCCGCCGCTGCCGCGATCCCCTTCCCCGGCTCCGCGCACAGCGCCGTGAGCCCAACCTGCGATGAGACTCGGCATGTTCAACATCGAAGAATTGACGGCCCGCGAGATCCTGGATTCCCGCGGGAACCCGACCCTCGAGGTCGACTGCTTTCTTGAAGGCGGCGCCCTCGGGCGCGCCGCGGTTCCTTCCGGCGCGTCCACCGGCGCGCGCGAAGCCCTCGAGCTGCGCGACGGCGGCGAGCGCTTCTTGGGCAAGGGCGTGACGCGCGCCGTCGACCACGTGCATGACGAGATCTCGCGCGCCGTGGAGGGCATGGACGCCCGGGATCAGGTGCTGGTAGACCGCACCCTGATCGAGCTGGACGGCACCGCCGACAAAAGCCGGCTGGGCGCCAACGCCGCGCTCGGCGTCTCCCTGGCGGTGGCCAAGGCCGCGGCCGACATGGCCGGCCTGCCTCTCTACAGCTACCTCGGAGGCCCGGCAGCCACCCTCCTGCCGGTGCCGCTGCTCAACGTTCTCAACGGCGGCGCGCACGCCAACAACTCCGTGGACATCCAGGAGTTCATGCTGGTGCCCTACGGCTTCGACACCTTTTCCGACGCCCTGCGCGCCGGCGTCGAGGTCTACCACCGGCTCAAGAAATTGATCGACCACCAGGGCCTGACCACCGCGGTGGGCGACGAGGGCGGCTTCGCGCCGGACCTGCCGAGCAACCAGGCGGCCCTCGACCTGCTGATGATGGCGATCGAAAAAGCGGGCTACGAGCCGGGCAAACAGATCGGCCTGGCGCTCGACGTCGCGGCCAGCGAGATGGTGGAGGGCAGCAACGGCAGCGCCGCCTACGTGCTCGACGGCGAAGGCAGGTCGGGCCTCGAGTCCGGGGACCTGATCGAGCTCTACAGCGGCTGGCTCGACTCCTACCCTCTGGTGTCGATCGAGGACGGCCTGGCCGAGAACGACATCGAGGGTTGGCAGCACCTCAACGACGAGCTGGGCCACCGCGTCCAGCTCGTGGGCGATGACCTCTTCGTGACCAACCCGATCATCCTCGCCGAGGGAATCGAGGGCGGCTGGGCCAACTCGATGCTGGTCAAGGTCAATCAAATCGGCACCTTGACCGAGACCCTGAAGGCCGTAGAAATGGCCAAGATCAACTCCTTCGCCAACGTCATCAGCCACCGCTCCGGGGAAACCGAGGACACCACGATCGCCGACCTGGCGGTGGCCACCCAGGCCGGTCAGATCAAGACCGGCGCGCCGTGCCGCAGCGATCGCGTGGCGAAATACAACCGCCTGCTGAGAATCGAGGAGGAGCTGGAAGACGCCGCGACCTACCCGGGTCCGAGCGCCTACCCGCGCTGGGAAGGGTGAGTGAGAGAGACGAGACGCCCGAGGATCGCCGAGAGCAGCCCGAGCGGCCGGCGGTAGACGCCTTCCGCTCGATGCTGCGCGCCGCGGTGGTTCTTCTGCTCATCCTCCTGGCCATCGCCGGCCTCAAGAGCTACCGCGATCTCTCGACCGTCAGGGCTCAGGAAGCCGAGCTACAGCGGAGCATTCTCGAGACCCAAACTCAAATCCGCGCGCTCACCGAGCGCGTCGAGCGCATCCACGAAGACCCCGCGATGCTCGAGCAGCTGGCTCGCGAGGAGCTGGGCTGGGTGAGGCCGCGGGACCTGGTGATCGTGCTGCCGGACTCGCCCCAGGCCGCGGTCGAGGCCGCCGACGCCGAGCGCTGACGCCGCCGCCATCTCCATCCATGAACGCCGAGCATCCTCTGATCTCCGAGGCGACCCGCCGCCTGCGCGCCGGATCGCCCTACAGGCAGCTGCGCGAACGGCTCGGCGAAATCATCCGCTTACCGATTCCGGCGGCGGCCTGGGTGCTCGACCAGATCGCCCAGGACCTCGGGAGGCCGCTCCTGGTGGTGGTGCCTCACGAGATGGACGCCTACGGCTGGCAGGAGGCGATCCGGATCTTCTCGCCGAACCGTCCGGCGCTCTACTTTCCGGCCCCCTCGCTGACCCCCTATCAAGAGGCCGACGTCTCCCTGCTCGTGCGCGCCGAGGAGGCCCGCGCCACCGACGCCCTGGCCCGCGGCGAGGTGCGCACGCTGATCACCACGCCGCGCGCCCTGTTTCGGCGCCTGCCGCCGATCGGCGACGCGGCGGCGGCGCGCTTCGACCTCGCGGCCGGCGACGACGTGCCCCTGGGAGATCTGATCGATCACCTGATCAGCTGGGGGTATCACCGCAGCGACCTGGTTTTCGAGGTCGGCCAGCTGGCGGTGCGCGGCGGCGTCTTCGACGTCTTCCCTCCGGGGGTACGCCAGCCCCTGCGCTTCGACTTCTTCGGCGACACCCTGGAGTCGATCCGCAGCTTCGAGCCCGAAAGCCAGCGCTCCCGAGGCACCGTCCCGCGCGCTGCCCTGCTGCCTCTCTCTCTTTTTTCGCAGAGCGCCGGGCGGGCCAAGAAGCTGGCCGATCTGATCAGCCGCATGTCCGGGCCCGATCCGGGCGAGGAAATCGCCGAGCGCATCGCCGCCCTGCGCACCGAGGGCCGCTTCGACGGCTGGGAGCATTACCTGCCGCTGCTGCAGGAGGAAACCCACGGCCTGTGGAGCTACCTCGAAAACCCGCTGGTGGTCACCCTCGACCCCTCAGGCCTCGCCGAGGAGGTGGAGCGCTACCGGCAATCCCTCGAGACCGACTTCGAAACGCGCGCCCAGAGCGACCGCCTGGCGATCGGTCCCGACGTTCTCGAGCAGCCGGCGGATCGCGTGCTGGAGCTGGTGGTGGGCGCCGAGGTGCGCCTCGGCGATCTCTACAGCACGGCGAGCACCGGCGCGGTGGACTTCAAAGGCACGCTGACCGACGTGCTGCACGACCGCCTGCCGATGCTCCAGCGCGACGTCGAGACCGCCCGCTCGCGCGGCGAGCAGGCCTGGCTCGTCACCCCCGACGAGCATCGCGACAAGATGGCCGAGCTGCTCGATATCCGCGAGATTCCCCTCGGCAGCGAGGGCATGGAGCTCGTTTCGGGGGATCTGCAGCGCGGCTTCTATCTGCCCTCGGCCGCCCTCTCGGTGTGGGGCGAGCGCCAGCTGCTGAAGAAAAGCCCGCTGGTCAAGAAGCGCTCCAAGAGGAAATTCGGGCCCTTCCTGGCGTCGATTCGCGATCTCAAAATCGGTGACTACGTGGTGCACCAGGACCACGGCATCGGCCAATTCGTGCAGCTGCGCTCCCTCGGCGGCGGCGGCGATCGCGCCGAAATGCCGGCCGAGGTCGCCAAGGCGGCGCCCGAGGCGGCCGCCGAGGTCGAGGTCATGGAGATCAACTATGCCAGCGGCAAGAGTCTGCTCTTGCCCCTCTCCCGCCTCGATCAGATTCAGAAGTACAGCGGCATCGAGGGCATCTCGCCGCGCCTCGACAAACTTGGCGGCACCTCGTGGAAGCGCACCAAGAGCCGGATCAAAAAGGGCATGCGCGATATGGCGGCGGAGCTGCTCAAGCTCTACGCCGAGCGCCAGATGGCCCAGGCGCCGCAGATCGAAGGCGGCGGCGAGCTGCAGAGCCAGTTCGAGGCGAGCTTTCTCTACGAGGAAACGCGCGACCAGCTCGAGGCCATCGAGGACATCTACGGCGATTTGTCAAAGAGTCAGCCGATGGACCGCCTGCTGTGCGGCGACGTCGGCTTCGGCAAGACCGAGGTGGCCATGCGCGCCGCCTGGCGGGCGGTCGAGGGCGGGTACCAGGTGGTGGTGCTCGCTCCCACCACGATCCTCGCCGATCAGCACAACGATCGCTTTCACGAGCGCTTCAAGGGCCTGCCGGTCACCATCGACATGGTCTCCCGCTTTCGCACCCAGGCCGAGGTCAAAAAGATCCTGGCCCAAACCGAGGCCGGCAAGATCGACATCCTGATCGGCACCCACCGGCTGCTCGGCAAAGAGATCGCCTTCCCGAAGCTCGGCCTGGTGATCATCGACGAGGAGCAGCGCTTCGGGGTCGCCCACAAGGAGCGCCTCAAGAAGCTGCGCAAGGACGTGCACATGCTGGCCATGTCGGCTACCCCCGTGCCGCGCACCCTCCAGCTCTCTTTGGCCAGCGTGCGCGACCTCTCCCTGATCGAGACCCCGCCGCGCGACCGCATGGCGGTGGAGACCGCGATCCTGCCGTTCGACGCCGGGCTGGTGCGCGAGGCGATCGAGTTCGAGCTGGAGCGCAGCGGCCAGGTCTACTACGTCTATAACCGCGTCGAGACCATCGACAGCTTCGCCCAATACCTGCGCGAGATCTACCCGGGGCTCAAGATCACCGTCGGCCACGGCCAGCTCGACGAGCGGGAGCTGTCCAAGCGCATGCACGCCTTCGTCGACAAAAAATACGACGTGCTGCTGGCCACCACGATCATTGAGAACGGCATCGACATCCCCAACGTCAACACCATGATCGTGCACGACGCCCAGCGCTTCGGCCTCGCCCAGCTCTACCAGCTGCGCGGCCGCGTGGGTCGGAGCGATCAGCTCGCCTACTGCTATCTCCTGGTGCCGGGCGACCAGATCCTGTCGCAGGATGCGCGCAAGCGCCTCGACGCGATCCGCGAGTTCACCGAGCTGGGGGCGGGCTTCCGGGTCGCCGGACGCGACCTCGAGATCCGTGGCGCCGGCAACCTGCTGGGCGCAGAGCAGAGCGGTCACATCAACGCGGTGGGCATCGAGACCTACCTCAAACTGCTCGAGGAGACCGTGGCCGAGCTGCGGGGAGATGCGCCCATGGAGTCGGTGTCGGTGCAGATCGACCTGCCGGTGCCCATGTCGATCCCGGAAGATTACGTGGGCGACGACAACCTGCGCATGGAGATCTACCATCGCCTGGCCACCGGCGACGAGCCCGAGGACGCTCTGCTCGAGGAGCTGCAGGACCGCTTCGGCGCGCCCCCTGAGGGGGTGCACACCCTCATTCGGGTGGCGGGCGTCAAGCGCATGGCCGAGGAGCTGCGCCTGCAGGCGATCACCGCGCGCGGCAGGCGGCTGGTGCTGCGCCTGCGGCAGGACGCCCGCATCGACCCCGACAGCCTGGTGCGCCTGATGCAGAGCGGACCCGGCTTCCACTTCAGCCCGTCGGGGGCTCTGACCGTCGAGGGAGTGACGCCCACAACCTGCGTCGCACGCGCCCGCGAGGTGCTCGAGCTGCTGGCCGGCTCGCCGCAGAGCGGAGCGAACGGCGCGGCGGAGGCCGGCCCGTGAAGGCCGAGCGTGCGGGAGAACTGCGAGGGCGGCGGCGGCGGTGTCTGCTTTTTCGCACGCCCGTTCTGATCTTCGGCGCCCTCTCGCTCCTCGCCTGCGGCGGCGCCCGGAGCGCCAACCCGGGTCTCGCGGTCTCCATCTCCGGCGAGCAGCTGCCGTATTCGGACTTCGAGAAATACCTGCGCACCCAGCTCGACAGCCGGGCCCTCGACCTCGACGACGCGGCCCTCTCGGGTCTCTTCGACCAATATCTCGAGGGGCAGCTGCTCACCCGCATGGCCGAGGAGCGGGGCTTGATCGAAGGCCCGCTGGACTCGCGCCGCGCCGCGGCCTTCCTGCTGCGCGACCTGCGCTTTGAGCCCGGCGAGACCGAGCTGCGCGCGTATTACGCCGCCCACCGCAGCGACTTCGCCTCCCCCAAGCAGGTGCGCCTGCGCCTGATCCTGGTGCCCGAGCGCGAGCTCGCCGAGCAGGCCCTCGAGGCTCTCTATGACCAGGACTTTGCGGAGGTTGCGGCACGCTTTTCGCAAGGTCCTACGGCGCACCTCGGCGGCGACCAGGGCCTTTTGGCCCGCGAAGACCTGCCGGCCCGCTTCGCCGACATCATCTTCGCCCTGCCCACGGACGGCGTCTCCGAGATCGTGCAGGCCGACTACGGCTATCAGATCTTTCAGGTCACCGAACGGCGCCCCGCCCTCTCCATGAGCTTCGAGGAGGCCCTGCCGCGCATCCGCCGCGAGCTGCTGGACCGCCACATCGACGAGCAGCTCGCCGCCCTGCTCGAGGAAGCCCGGGAGCGCTACAATGTGCGGATCTACCGCAGCAATCTCCCCTTCGCCTACCGGAGCCCCGCCGACGCCGACGCCGGCGACAGCAGCGGCGAGCCGGCGGGCGAACCCCGTGAGGACGACACCCTCGATGCGACATCAGACTCCTAGCAGCTCCCTGCCCGCCTGGCTCACCCTTCTCGTCCTGGCCGCCGCGGGCCCCGCCGTCGCCCAGGAGCCCCTCAACCACATCGTGCTGCGGGTCAACGATCAGATCCTCACGCTCTACGACTACGAGTCGCGCAAGGACGCCGAGATCCGCACGCTTTTGGCGGACACGAGGCTCTCCCCCGCCGAGCGTAAAGAGGCCCTGTCGGCGGCGGGCCGCACGGTGATGCAGCAGATCTTCCGGGAGATGCTGCTCGAGTCCTTCTCGCGCCAGAACGGCATCACGGTCAGCGAGCGGGAGATCGACGACTCGATCCAGCAGGTGCAGGAGCGCCAGGGCATGTCGACCACGGACGAGCTGCTGCAGGCGCTCGAGGCCTCCGGCATGACCCTCCAGGACCTGCGCGACAGCCTGCGCGGCGAGCTGCTGCTCTCAAGCGTCATCCGCCGTGAGGTGACGGCTCAAATCGAGGTCGGCGATGACGAGCTGCGCGGCTTCTACCGCAGCAATCCGGAGCTTTTCCAGGTGCAGGAAGAGCGCCGGCTGCGCGAGCTGATCGTGCTCGAAGATTCCGGCCTGGGCACCGAGGAGCTGCTCGCCAAGGCGCAGGAGATCCACCGCCGGCTCGAGGGCGGCGAGTCGATGGAGGAAGTCGCCGCGACCTACCGCGACGACGGCGTGTCCACCGGTGTGGTCAACCTCGATTGGCTGCAGCGCAAGGACCTCGAAGAGACCCTCTCCGAGGCCGCCTTCGCCGCGCCGGAGGGCGGCTACACGCCGCCGGTTCAGGCGCGCGGCGGCTATCACGTGGTGCACGTGATGGAGGTCAAAGAAGGCTTCGTCAGGCCCTTCGAGGAGGTCGAGGAGCAGATCCAAGCCCGCGAGCGTCAGCGCCGCTTCGGCAGCGAGCTGCAGAAATTCATGACGCGCCTCGAGACGACCTCGTTCATACAGGAGAATCTGCCCGCCGACGCCATCGGCTATCGGACCCTCGCCACCAGCTTCGAGACCGACAGCGAGCTGGAGGACTTCAGGGCGCCCGTTCTGAGCAGCGAGAGCGGCAGCGCCGGTGAGGGGCCGGGGAACGCGGCCTCGGGCGACGCGGAAGGCTCCTGAAGCGGCCGGCCTCCGAGCCACGCCTTCTGCGCGACGCCGCCGCTATTTCTATTTGCAGGGGCCGCCGCGAACTACCACATCTTGGGCTCTTGCCCGGGAAGTACGCAACATACTGGGTTTTTCCTTTCCATAGGCCCACCGCGGCGTGAACGCCCGTCGCGGTCGCCTCTCGGGAGGCTCCGGGCCGTGCGATCCACTTTGCTCCACAGCGCCGGTCCCGGAGCGCCTCGAAGGCTGACTCGGGGCCTCGAAAACCCATAGATCCGCCGTTTCGTTCCCTTTACGGCGATCTTTCGCAAAGATCGCTGGCGCGCGCCTCTCCGCGAATACCGCTTTATTTGCGCCTTCGCGCGCGCCCTGACGCTTCAAAGACTAAAAACCTGGCGCGAGGCGGCGCTAAATCGACTCGTTTTTGGACGAGTGTGGAGCAAAGTGGACACAAGTGGACACAACTGCTATCGTGCCGGGATCACCCGACACGGACGGCGGTGGCACCCACACGATGTTTCGCGGCAGCTCAGCAGCAAAGATCGACGATAAAGGTCGACTCAAACTCCCGACGGAATTCCGTCGGCCGCTGGCTGATACCTACGGAAACGAGGTGTTCATCACCTCCGTGAGCGGCGACTCCGCGCTCGTCTATCCCCTTCCCGTGTGGGAGGAGATCGAGCGCAAGCTGGCCGAAGTCCCGTCCTCCAGCCAGGCCAAGCAGCGCTACCTGGCGCGGGTCAACTATTTCGGGCAGCAGCTGCGCCTCGACGCCCAGGGCCGCGGGGTGGTTCCCGCGATCCTGCGGGAGAAGGCGCGCATTCTCGGTGAAGTGGTGGTCAGCGGGAGGCTCGACCACCTGGAAGTGTGGAATCGCGAGCGTTTCGAGCAGCAGCTCCTCGAAGACCCCTTCGAGGCCGCCGACTTCGACGCCCTTGCGGAACACGGTCTCTGACATGAACGAAACGACTCGGGGAGACAAGCAGTGGCCAGGCATGTCCCGGTCCTGCTCGAGGAGACGCTTCGGCTTCTGGAGCCCGCGCTCGCGGACGGCGGCGTGTGCGTCGACGCGACGCTCGGCCTCGGCGGCCACGCGGAGGCGATTCTCGAGCGATTTGCTGACTCGCGCGTGGTGGGCATCGACCGCGACCGGGGCGCCCTGCGGCTGGCCGGCGAGCGGCTCGCTCCGTGGGGTGACCGCTTCGTGCCGGCCCGCGGCTGCTTCGCCAACCTCGGCCGCCTGCTCGGCGCGCTCGGCATCCCCAAAGTACGGGCGGTGCTCGCCGACCTCGGGGTCTCCTCGATGCAGCTCGACACCGCCGAGCGCGGCTTCTCTTTCCAGAACCACGGCCCGCTCGACATGCGCATGGCAGGCCGCGCCGCCACGGGGGACGACGAGCCCTCGGCGGCGGAGATCGTGAACGAATACCCGGAGGACGCCTTGGCCACCATCATCAAAGAGCTCGGTGAAGAGAAGCACGCCCGGCGCATCGCCCGCGGCATCGCCGAGGCGCGCCGCGAGCGTCCGATCGAGACCACCGAAGAGCTGGCCAGCCTGATCGCCCAGCTCAAGCCGCGCGCCCCCAGGCCGCGCTCTGGGCGCCGGCCCCAGCACCCCGCGACCCAGACTTTCCAGGCCCTGCGCATGGAGGTCAACCGCGAACTCGACGAGCTGCACGGCCTGCTCGACGAGAGCGTCGAGCTGCTCGAGCAGGACGGCCATCTGGTGGTGATCTCCTACCACTCGCTGGAAGACCGCATCGTCAAGCACACCCTGCGCGATCTCGGCACCCCGGACGTGGAGCCGATCACCGGCCGGCCGCGCACCGAGACGCAGGTGATCGAGGTGCTGACCAAAAAGCCCCTGCGGCCGAGCGAGCGCGAGATCGCCGCCAACCCCCGCTCCCGGTCCGCCCGGATGCGGGCCGCCAGACGGCTCTAGAAAGAGAGCTTCTCCGCGGTGCGCAGCCCCTACGCCATCCATCGGCCGGTCGAGAACGCCTATCTCGTGCGCGAGCGGGACCGCCGCCTGGCGCGCGAGCTTTTCGGCGTCGCCTCCACCGTGCTGCTGCTCGGTTTGGGGCTGATGGTCTACACCTGGATCCAGCTCGAGATCACCGCCGTCAGCTACCGCAACGACGGTCTCGAGCGAAAGCTGCACGGTCTCGAGCAGCAGCAGCGCCGCCTGCAGCTCGAGGCCACCGCGCTGGCCCAC
>JBCCLG010000135.1:0-9704 GCA_039027015.1 Acidobacteriota bacterium
ATCAGATCGGGGCAGCCCTCGAGGGCGGAGCGACCGGCGTGGACGGACTCGGCCGCCGTCACGCGGTAGCCTTCGCCGGTCAGCGCCGCCTGGAGCATGCGGCGCAGCGAGCCTTTGTCCTCCACGACCAGCACGTGCGCCGAAGAGTTCTTGCTCATCGAGACTCTTTCCGGGGTGCGCCACCAAGACTCTGCGCTTGGACCGTTCGAGCACCCCTTCCGTATAATGTTTGGAGCTTCGCCGAGGCGGTCGACCCACCGGGTGATCGAGACGCGAAGCGATGTTTCAAAAGACGTTACGCCGATTCTAGCCGGCTCAGGGGCCCCCTCCAACCGGCCCCGCGGTCTCCCTCTTGCCAACCTCCACCTCTCCTTCATGAAGAAAGCGCAGGCCGCGCCGACAGGCGACCCGACGGAGCAGAAGCTCCTCAAGCTGGATCAGGAGATCCGGCAGTTTCACGTCGATAGCCGGCGCTTCATGGCGGGCGACCTCGACGTCCCGCCGGAGGAGCTGATGGAGCGCATTGTCGCGACCATCCGCCAGATTCGGACGAGCAAGATGCGCGGAGTCGCCGACAACTTTCGGCTCAATTCCCTAGAGGCTCGCTTCAACAGCCATCGCGAGCTGCACAACCGCCGCCTCAGGGAGCGGGAGCGCAAAGGGGTCGGGCGCGTGCTGGCAGGTCGCGATCAGCTCGATCCTACCCAGGGCATCATCTTCGGCGAGAACGGCGACCGCCAGGCGGTAGAGACGCTCTACAAAGGTCTCTATCTCAAGAGCGGCACGAGCAACCCCAAGATGGATCTCGAGAGGTTCCGCAGCTACCTCCACCGTCAGGCCGACGTCATCCGAGCGAAGACCGGCTGCACCGATATTCATTTTCGAATCGATACGCAGGATGGCGGCAAGGCCAAGATCAAGGCCAAGCCCATCCGACGCCGCTAGCGAACGAGCTAGCGGACAGCAGGAGAAAAGCGTGATTCAAACCGCACTGCGCACCTTTATTGTCTCGGCGTTCGCTTTGTGGGCGCTCGGCGCCACCGGCAACCCGCCCTCCTACCTCGACCCGGTGATCGACGAGCAGCGGCAGCAGGTTGCCGAGCGGCCCCTCGACCCGGCGGTGCACAACGACCTCGGCAACCTCCTGCTGCTCGCCGAGCGCGTGGACGAGGCCGAGAGCTCCTACCGACGGGCCAAAGAACTGGAGCCTAGCGACTCCTCGGCCCGGTTCAATCTCGCCCTCCTGCTGCAGCAAGAGGGGAGGGTCCAGGAGGCCGGCGAAGAGCTGACCGAGCTGGTGGAGATCGATACAGACTTTGCCTGGGCGCACTATCTTCTCGGCATGATTCACGCCGACAGCGGCAAGCGTCGTGACGCCCTCGAGCATTACGCGAGGGCTTTTGCCCTCGATCCGACCCTCACCTTCGAGGCCAACAACCCGCACATCATCGACAACGAGCACGCCACCGAGGCGCTTTTGATGTCGAGCCGCTTCAGCACCTCGACTTCGGCGAAGGTGCCGAGGTCCTACGGTGAGGGGGCCCGTATCCGGCAGCTGATCCTCGGGGATATCGACCCCGAGAACCCCGAAGCGGCGGTGCCCGGAGAACCGGAAGCCGGCAGAAGCTCGGCCGGCGGCGAGCCGCGAGGAGCCGGCCGATCGAGCGGCGGCGCGGTCTTTGGCGCCGCTGAGGGAGAGGGCGAAGACGCCGCCTCCTACTCCTCGGGGACCGGCGATCCGGGCTCGGACAGAGGCGAAGAGTTCGGCAGCGAGGTCGATGCCGAAACCGGCAGGCGAGTGCTGCGCAGCGAAGATCTGGTCGGTCTCCCGGCGGTCGGTCAGGCCGGCAACGTGAACAGCCGGCGCTCTCGAGGCCGCCAGCCCGCAGCCGGCTCCCGCGCCAGCAGAACGCCCAACTCGAGCGTCGGCGCCGAGCGTCAGGACGCCAGGGAGCGCCTGCGCGACGCGGCCGGCCGTCAGGGCTCGGGCGCGGTTCGACCCCAGATAGACCGAAGCGGCACGGTGAGGGACTCCGCGGCCGGCGGCGCAACCGGGGGCGGCAGGCGCTACATCCCGAGCGGCCGGAGCACGGCCAGCCTGAGGCTCGAGCTGCTCGAGGATCCCGCTGAAGGCGCCACCGCCGCCGTCGCCTCCGCTAAAGGCGTCGGCGCAACTCGAGGCCTCTGACCAGCACGGTTGGAGCGCCGATCAGCGCGCTGCCGCAGGGCACGAAGGTGAGGTCCCTTGCCAGGGCGACCACGCCGCTCAGCAGGCTCGGCACCGAGCCCGTCAGCCAGGCGCCCGACACGGAACCCGTCGGGCGCCCGCCGTCGATGGCGAAGCCGCTGACCGGGACCGCGAAGCGTCGATGACCGTCCTTGAGGCGAACCGCGCCGTCGGCGGCGAGCAGATAGTAGCCGCGGCTCAGGCTGCCGAGCAGATCCGCCACCGCGGCGCGGCGATCGGGTGCCAGATAGAGATGGGTCGCGCCCGGCCGCGGCAGGTCCCGCCAGCTGGCCCGGCGGCAGCAGCCGCTCGCCTCCAGGGTGCTCGAGGCGTCGCGCCAGTCGATGAGCGGCTGGCGAAACGTGCCGCGCTCGATCAGCGTCACCGGCCGGGTCGGCTGCCCCTCGCCGTCCACCGGCGACTCGAAAACCCCCCCGGGCAGGCGGCCGTCGTCGATCAAGGTGAAGTGCCGACTGGCCAAGCGCCCCCGCTTGCCGGTCAGAAGAGAGGTGCGAAGGGTCGCTTCGACGCCGACGAAGAGCCCGAGCAGGCGGGCGAGAATCGGCACCAGAACGCCGTGGCTGATCAAGAAATCTCCGCGGTCCCTGTCGGGGGCTTCGCCGCGCTCGGCGATCAGCAGCCTGTCCGCCAGTCTTCGGGCCACCGCCTGAGGCCTAAACCGCCTGGCCTCGCGCTCGGCGATCAGCAGCGAAACCGCCGCCCCTCGCCGCCGTGCTCCGCGAGCCTCCACAAAGAGCGAGGCCGCGCGCTGTCTGGCCCGGGCGCGCACCCCGAGGGTGCTGATCAGCTGCTGCTCGCTCGAACCGTCCTCGAGAAAGGCCTGCACTAGGCCGGCCCCCGGCAGCTCGCGGTCGAGCTCGCGGGCCAGGCCGTCGAGCAGCGCCTTCGATTCGTTCTCGGCGAGCAGGGGCGAGTCGAGATCGTCGGGGGCGGTCCAGGGCGGCGGGCTCTGGGCTTCGGGCAGGCGAAGGCCTTCGCCGCCAGGCTCCGGCCACGCCGTCTCAGCCTCCGGAACCCCCGAGGCGGCGTAGAAGAAAGAGCGATCGTGGTCTCCCGCCCGCACCGCCCAGCCCTCTTCCTGGCGCAGGGAGGAGACGTCGCCGCCGGTGGCCCGGCGCAGGGTGCGAGATCGGCCGCGTTTGTGGAAGACCTCGGCCTCCCCGGCGCCGCTCGACCGCACCGACTCCAGCACGGCCGAGAGCCGCTCGTCGGTCCTCATCGAGGATCCACCTCCACCTCCGAGAGCCTCAGGGCCGGCGCTGTGGACCACACGGGCAGGCGCACCGCGCCCTTGGCGCACCAGCCGGCTCCCGCGGGCTTGGCTTCGCGGCCCAGGCCGTCGATCTTTCCGAGCACCTCGCTCACGTGGCCGCTGATCGAGCACGGGCCGACGGCCGACCCCGGGGTGCCGTTCTCGATGCGCAGCCCGTAGGGAAATCCCAGCACGAAGTGGCCCGAGTCCGGGTCGAGATGTCCGCGATCCGCCTCCGGAAAGTAGAGCCCGCCGTCGGCGTCGGCGAAGAGCTGGTGGGTGGCCTGGTCACCCGCGACCAGCTCGAGGTGCAGCGAACGCGGCCCCGGCTGATCCTGGCGGTCGCCGCGCCGACCACCGCCGGGCATCAGCAGATCGCTGCGCCGCGACCAGGAGGCGTCGCAGATCGGCTGCTCGACCTTGCCGGCCCTCAGCAGGCAGCGCCGCAGGGTTGGGTAGCCCTCATCGTCGGCTCTTCTGCGCACGCTTTCAGGAGCGCTTTGAGGGTCGTCGAACACGTTGAGAAGCGGGCTCCCCAGCTCCACGCCGATCGCCGCTTCGGGATGCCCGCCGCGGGCCAGGATGTCGGCCTCGAGAGCGTGCGCCACCGCTTCATGGAGCAGCACCGCCGCGGCTCCGGCGCCCAGAACGCACGCGGCCGCTCGTCCCTTTGGGGGCGGCGCGTCTTCGGCGAAGCGGTCGCGCGCCAGGCCCCTCGCCAGAGCCTCGGCGGCGCTCTCATCCAGCAGGGGGTAGAGCGCGCCTCGACGGCTGCTGCGCCCGAGGGCGGTCACGCTGTAGAACGACTCGCGCTCGACGCCCGAGGACACCTGAAGTCCGATCACCCGCAGCCAGCGACGGTGTCGGCGCACGGAGATCTTGACCTCCCGCGCCAGATCCTCGGTGCCCAGGGCGCTGAGCGCCCTGCGCAGCAGGTCGGGAAAGGCGAGAACCTCCTCGGTGTCGAAGGGCTCTCGCCACGGGGCGGTGTCGAGGTCCGGCTGGGCGTAGGGTGCGCTGGGCAGGGCCCTCGCCACTCTCCGCACCGCGTCGCCGAAATTTTCTGCGTCGATGCGATCGCGGCCTGCGAGCCAGGTTTCCTGGCCGCGCTGCAGGCGGATGGCGAGACCGCTCTCGCGGCGGACCCGGAGCCCCGGAGGCTCTCCGACGGCCGACAGCTCGACCTCCTCGGATCGCTCGAAATAGGCGTCCGCTAAATCGCCGCGCTGGTCCGCCAGCTGTGAAAGGACCCGGGCGATTCCGGCGGCGTCTAGATCGGCGAAGGGCATAGGATCTCCAGGAGGTCGTTTATTCTACGCCGCGTCGGGCTCCGGGCGCCTCGTTTGAGGCCTCGCGCGGATCTTTTCGGCCGCTCGCCCTCGGGAAGCCGCCGCTGCCGCTTCGAGTAGAATGCCGGTTCCGTTCGACCCTCCCTCCGCTCTTCGATCCGCCGGGCCCGCGCGGGCCGACCGCAGGAGTGCCATGAGCCACTCGCCTCCCAAGACCGCCGCCGAAGAACTCACGTCGCGCCTCGAGTCCGCCCGCCTCGGCGGCGGGGAAGCGCGCATCGCCAAACAGCACGAGGCCGGCAAGCTGACGGCCAGAGAGCGCATCGACCTGCTCCTGGACGGCGGTTCTTTCGTCGAGCTCGACGCCCTGGTGGTGCACCGCTGCAAAGACTTCGGGATGGAGAAACAGCAGATTCCCGGCGACGGCGTGGTGTGCGGCTATGGCAGCATCGACGGCCGTTTGGTCTACGTCTTCGCGCAGGATTTCACGGTCTTCGGCGGATCCCTTTCGGAAACCAACGCGCGCAAGATCTGCAAGGTGATGGATCTCGCCATGGAGAACGGAGCCCCGGTGATCGGGCTCAACGACTCCGGCGGCGCTCGCATCCAGGAAGGCGTGGTCTCCCTGGGCGGCTACGCGGATATTTTTCTGCGCAACACCCTCGCCTCGGGGGTGGTGCCCCAGATCAGCGCCATTCTGGGGCCCTGCGCCGGCGGCGCGGTCTACTCGCCGGCGATCACCGATTTCATCTTCATGGTGGAAGACAGCTCCTACATGTTCATCACCGGACCCGACGTGATCCGGGCTGTGACCCACGAGGAGGTCACCAAAGAAGAGCTGGGCGGCGCCGGCACCCACCATTCCAAGAGCGGCGTCACCCACTTCACCGCGCCCAACGACGCCGTCTGCCTGGCCCAGGTTCGCCAGCTGCTCTCCTTTCTGCCGTCGAACAACCTCGAAGATCCGCCGGCCGGCACCAGCGATGACGATCCCGCGCGCGAGGAAGAGAGCCTCGACACCCTGGTTCCCGAAGACCCGAACAAGCCCTATGACATCAAGCAGCTGATCGGCGCCGTGGTCGATGACGGGGCCTTCTTCGAGGTCCAAACCGAGTACGCCAAGAACATCGTCGTCGGCTTTGCCCGCCTGGGCAACCGCGCGGTCGGCATCGTGGCCAATCAGCCGGCCTTCCTGGCCGGGGTGCTCGATATCGACGCGTCGGTCAAGGGCGCGAGGTTCGTGCGCTTCTGCGACGCTTTCAAAATCCCGCTGATCACCTTCGAAGACGTGCCCGGTTTCCTGCCGGGGGTGCAGCAGGAGTTCGGAGGTATCATCAAACACGGCGCCAAATTGCTCTACGCCTTCGCCGAGGCTACGGTGCCGAAACTCACGGTGATCACGCGTAAATCTTACGGCGGCGCCTACTGCGTGATGGCGTCCAAGCACCTGCGCACCGACGCGAACTTCGCCTACCCGGGAGCTGAGATCGCGGTCATGGGCCCCGAGGGCGCGGTCAACATCCTCTATCGCCGCGAGCTGGCCTCCTGCTCCGACGCTGCCGAGCTGGAAAGTCTGCGCGCCCGGCGAGTGGCGGAATACCGCGAGAAATTCTCCAATCCCTACATCGCCGCCGAACACGGCTTCATCGACGCCGTCATCCAGCCCCGCAAGACGAGATTCCACCTGATTCGGGCGCTGCGCCAGCTGGGCAGCAAACGCTCGAGTCTGCCGCCCAAGAAGCACGGCAACATCCCGCTGTGACGGATCCCACCCACGCCAGCGAGCGTCCGTAGCCCGGAGGAGGCACTCGACCATGCGCGAGAAAGAAAGGCAGCTGCGCCGTCGTCGCCAGCGGCGCCTGAAGAGGCTCAAGAGGCGCCTTGCGGAAGGCACGATTCCGGATCACCGCCAGAGCGGCTCGAAGCGCAAGAGAGAGGACGATCCGCCGCCCTCGCCGACACCCCCAGAAAAGGAACCATGATGAAGATCGCAGTGGGCGCCGACCATGCCGGGGTCGAGCTGAAGGACGAGCTGGCGCAGATGCTGAGGTCCAGCGGCCACGAGGTGGTGGACCACGGCAGCCACAGCGTCACCGAGAGCGTGGACTATCCGGACTTCGCCGCCGCCGTCGGGCGCGATATCGCCGCCAACAACCCCAAGGGCGGCGGCAGTGAGCTCGGGCTCCTGGTGTGCGGCTCGGGGCTCGGAGTGGCGATCGCCGCCAATAAAGTTCCCGGGGTGCGCGCGGCGACCTGCAACGATCTCTTCACCGCCCGCATGGCGCGCGCCCACAACGACGCCAACGTCGTCGCCTTGGGCTCCCGGGTGGTCGGTCCGGGGGTGGCCCAGGAGATCGTGCGTCTCTTTGTGGAAACGCCCTTTGAAGGAGGGCGACACGGCCGCCGGGTCGACAAGATCGGGCGCCTCGAGGTGGATCGAAAAGCTGAAAAATAACGATGGCGCTCCCCGCGCCCACGCCTTGATCCTTTGATTTCGGTAGGTTCTCCAACGTTTCAAACCCAGCCAGCAGGAGTCATCGCCATGTCTAGCTACGCGTCCTTGCGCGAAGCCGATCCCGCAGTTTACGAGCTGATCGCCGCCGAGAGGCGTCGCCAGGCCGACGGCCTGGAGCTCATCGCCTCGGAAAACTTCGTCAGCATGCCGGTGCTCGAGGCCGCCGGTACCGGTCTGACGAACAAATATGCCGAGGGCTACCCGGGTCGGCGCTACTACGGCGGCTGCGAGGTGGTCGACGACGTCGAACGCCTCGCCCGCAAGCGCGCCATGGAGCTCTTCGGCGCCGAGCACGCCAACGTGCAGCCCCACTCGGGAACGACCGCCAATATGGCCGTATTCTTCGCCTTTCTCGAGCCCGGCGACACGCTGATGGGCATGGATCTGGCGAGTGGCGGCCACCTCACCCACGGCCACCCGCTGTCCTACTCGGGGCGCGATTTCAAGGTTGTGAGCTACGGAGTCGACCGTGAGACCGAGCGCCTCGACTATGACGAGATCGAGCGGCTGGCCGTCGAGCACCGGCCGAAGCTGCTGATCTGCGGCGCTTCCGCCTACAGCCGGGTGATCGACTTCGAGCGTTTTCGCGAGATCGCCGATCGCTGCGGAGCGCTGCTGATGGCCGATATCGCGCATATCGCCGGCCTGGTGGCGGCGGGGGTGCACCCCTCGCCGGTGCCCTACTGTGACGTCGTCACGACGACCACGCACAAAACCCTCCGGGGACCTCGTTCGGGGCTTATCCTGTGCAAGAAGAAGCATCGCAAGGCCCTCAATAGGGCGCTCTTCCCGGGGGTTCAGGGTGGCCCGCTGATGCACGTGGTGGCCGCCAAGGCGGTGGCGTTCCAGGAGGCGCTGTCGGACGACTTCCGCGCCTATCAGGAGCAAATCGTCACCAACGCCCGCAGGCTGGCCGCCCAGCTCGTCGAGCGCGGCTACCGCATCGTGTCGGGCGGCAGCGATAATCACATTGTCCTGCTGGACGTTTCGAGTCGAGGGCTGACCGGCAAGATCGCCGAGGAAGCCCTCGAAAAAGCGGCGATCACCGCCAACAAGAACACGATCCCCTACGACCCCAACCCGCCCCTGGTGGCCTCCGGCGTCCGCCTCGGAACGCCGGCCTTGACCTCGAGGGGTATGGACGCCCCGGCCATGGACGAGGTGGCGACGCTGATCGCCGACGCCCTCGAAAACACGGAAGACGAAGCCGCGCTGGCCGAGGTGCGGGCTCGGGTCAAGGTCCTCGCCGACCGATTCCCCCTCTATCGGGAGCTGGAGTCAAGCCCCGCGGGCTAACGATCCGATGCGGGGGACTATTAAGGGCGCAAGAGTAATGGGAAAATAGGCGCCCATGCGACATAGAAAATCAAGGCAGGAAAAAGAGGCGAAGCGTCGGCTTCGATCGGTAACCCCCGACAACTGCGGCAAGGTGGTGGCCCGTTCCTGCTACTGGACGGTCGACTTTCTGCTGCTCTACCTGGACGCATGCGACGACCGGGCCTTCGACGTGCCCCAAGACGGCTACGCCCTGGCCGTGCAGGCGCCTGAGCTGGCGCGCCGTATCGAGGTCGGTCCGGAGCCCGGTCAATTCGCCTCGAACCTCGAGCGGGCCTCCAGCCGGGTTCTTTCCTACGCGGTTTTCGGAAGCTGCTGTCGGGCGGCGGGTCGGCTCTCCGAGGCCGAGGCGGCCCTCGGCCTGGCGTCCGATCTCGCGCAGGGTCAGGAGATCGAGATCGAGGCCCAGGCTGAGCTGACGCGCCGCTCGGCCGTCCTTCTCCTGCAGCAGGACCACCCGGAGGCGAACGTTCAGATCGAGCGCGCCGTCGAGCTGAGCCGCCGCGCGAGCTACCGGGCCGGCCTGGCCGACGCCCTGCAGCTGCGTGGCCTGGCGCGGATTTATGGCGGCGCCAAAGCCGGAGCCTCGGATCTGGTGGAGGCCATGTGCCACGCCGACCTCAAGACCGAGCGCGGCCGTCGAAACTTCAGCGGAGCCGTGCAGAATCTATGCTTCGCCGCCACCCAGCAGGCGGTGACTCTGCAAGAGCAGGAGCAGGCCTACAAAATGCTGCAGACGGTCAAAGAGATGATGGCCCGGCAGCCCAAAAGCGTCCGCAAGATGAAGGTCTACTGGACCGAGGGTCTTCTGCTTCACAACCTCGGCGTTTCTCGCCACGCGGCCAGACGCCTGATCAAGGCGCGGCAAGGCTTTCGCGAGCTGGGCCAATACGCGGATTTCGCCCTCGCCTCGTTCGACCTGGCTGCGGTCTACCGGGACGATGCGGACTCCCGAGCGCTCGATGAGCTGGTGGCGGAAACCTGCCGGATAGTGGCCGAGGAAAGCGGCGAGCCGCGCCTGCTCGAGATGCTCAGGCCCTGGCGCCGGGAGCCCGCGGCCGGCGG
>JBCCLG010000136.1:0-9688 GCA_039027015.1 Acidobacteriota bacterium
CGGTTGCCGACGCGGGCCGCGGCGCGGCGAGTCGAGCCCGAAGTGGCATGGCCCTTCATCATACATAGACCCCGGGACACGGCCGTGTTAGAACACCAGAGCCCACACACAACATGCTTTTTCGAGGAGCTGGAGAAGACGATGATGAAGCCCGAAGCATCGACTGGACGATCCGGCCGACTCGCGGCGCTCGCGCTGCTGGCGGCGCTCGCGCTGCTGGCGGCGCTCCCACTCTGGGCGAGCGACGGCCTCGGCTACTTCAAGGCTCGCAGCCTCGAGAGAAGCGCCGACCGGGCGCTCGCGAGCGGCGACGCGGCGCGCGCGGGCGAACTCTACGGCGAGCTCATCGAGGGCCTCGATCGGGCTCAGAAGCGTCGCGGTCGTGCGCTTTACGGGGCGTTTCTCGCCGGCCTCCAGGCCGACCTCGACCTCGAAGAGGCCTTGGGGTATCTCGACGAGCTGATCAGCGCCCAGCCGAATCACGAGCGAGCCTCAGACGCCCGGGCTCTGCGCAGGCTGGCGAGCGTCGCGGCGGCCGGCGCAGCCGCCGAGGCGGCCCCTCCCGCGGCTCCGCCTCCGCCTCCTGAACCGGCGGAGAGCCCCTCGGACGAGCCGTCCCCCGAGGACCGGATGGGTCAGCTCGAAGAGCGGGTGAAGAGCCTCGAGCGTCAGCTGCGCGAGGCCCGTCGCGAGGTGGCCAAGAAAGACGAGGCCATCGAGAAGCTCAAGGAGCTGGTGGTCGGCGAAAACAACGGCTGAACGGGCCGGGCCTAGCCCTCTTTCCTAGCCGCCAGCCGCCACCGCGGCCCTCGCCTTTTCTTCCGCGGCCTGGGCCTTTTCCTTGGCCTTCTCGGCCTGCGCACGGGCCAGCACCCGCTCGGGCACGCCGCGCACGTCCCACACGACGCCGAAGAACTCGAGTATCTTGAGCGAGTAGTAGCCGACGTCGATCTCCCACCAGTAAAAGCCCTGCCGCGCCGAGGCGGGGTAATAGTGGTGGTTGTTGTGCCAGCCCTCGCCGAGGGTAATCAGCGAGAGGAACCAGTTGTTGCGGCTGGTGTCTTTGGTCTTGAAGCGGCGGCTGCCGAAGACGTGGGCCAGGCTGTTGATGGTAAAGGTGCCGTGCCAAAGCACCACGGTGCTCACCAGGCCGCCGTAGACGAAGGCCTCAAAGCCGGCGACGGCCCACAGCACGGCGCCCATCAGAATCGGCGCCAGAATGTAGTGCCGATCGAGCCAGCGAAGCTCCGGATACTTCATGAAATCGCGAATCTTGTGGTGCTCGGTGTGGTGGTATTTGTCGCACAGGATCCAGCCGACGTGGGACCAGAAGAAGCCGCGCAGGGTGGGGGAGTGGAGGTCGGGCTCGTGGTCTGAATGTTTGTGGTGGTGCCGGTGATGGGCCGCCCACCAGAGCGGTCCCTTCTGCACGGCAGCGGCGCCGATCAGCGCCATCACCAGCTGAAAGGCGCGGCTGGTTTTGAAGCTGCGATGGGAGAAGTATCGGTGGTAGCCGACGATGATTCCCCACATTCGGACCAGGTAGAAAGCGACCGCGATAGCGACCAGCTCGAGGGTCGGCGGTATGTAGAAGAGGGCCGCTACCGCCGCGACGTGGACCGCGAAGAACGGCACGGCGCGCAGCCAGTTGATGTGCTCTTGGGAAGCGTCGTCGAATTCGATCATCGAGGGTCTCCGCTGGGAGTCGTGGACAGCTGACTCCAAGAAGACCATCGGCGGCAAAAGACCCGCCAGCATGGCGAGGTCTTTTTTCCGTCATCGCCGTGTCACGGTACGAAGCGGTAGCCGGCGCCCCTGATCGACACGATGTGTCGGGGGTTTGAGGGGTGCTCTTCGAGGGCCTGGCGCAGTTTCCGAATGAAGTTATCCACCGTGCGCGTCTCCAGGGAACCGGGCATTTGCCACACCTCCTCGAGGAAGATCTCGCGCGAGATCACCTCGCCCGGGCGCGAGGCGAAGAGCTTCAGCATGCCCAGCTCTTTGGGCGAGAGCTCGACCGTTCGCCCGTCTTCATGGTGGGCGGCGAAGGATGAGAAATCGACCCGCCACCGGCCGTAGCTCATCGGCTCTTCGCGCTGGGACGCGCCGCCGCCGTTTTGCCGGCCCCAAACCTGCCGCCGCAGGGCGCCGCGGATCTTGGCCAGCAGCACGTCGAGGTCGAAGGGCTTGGTGATGTAGTCGTCGGCCCCGGCGTCGAGGCCGAGCACCGCATCATCCACCCGATCCTTGGCGCTGATCATGAGGATCGGCTCCATGTCGCCCCGCCGCCGCAGCTGCTTGCAGACCTCGAGTCCGCTCATGCCGGGGAGCATGATGTCGAGCAGCACCAGGTCGTAGTTCTCGCTTTTCGAGATCTCGAGGGCCGACTCCCCGTCACCCGCGACGTCGACGTCGTAGGCGGCGTTGCGCAGGTTGAAGGCCAGGCCCTGCGCCAAATGCTCTTCGTCTTCAACCAGCAGGATGCGGCTCACGGCGTTCTCGCGGGTTCTTCTTCGGGTCAGAGGCCAGACGGGTCGGTGGCTGGCTCGAGCACCGAGGTTTGCGAGTCTTCACGCGCCGCAGAGTATTGGAGCTCCGGCGGTGAGGGCAGCCGGATGACCATGGTCGAGCCGTTGCCCGGACCGTCTGAGAGGGCGTAGACCCTGCCGCCGTGGGCCTGGACGATCGAGCGCACCACGTAGAGGCCGATGCCGGTGCCCTTGCGCTTGCGCCGCCGATCGGTCTCTTCGATGCGGTAGAAGCGGTCGAAGAGCTTCGTTAGCTCCTCTTCCGGAATGCCGATGCCGCGATCGCTTAGCCGCACCTCCACGTCGCCGCCCAGCCGCCGAACCAGGATGTCGACCCGAGGAGGGTCGTCGCCGCGGTAGTGAACCGCATTGTCGACCAGATTGTCGAGCACCTGGCGAAACATCTGCCGATCGAGCTTGACCCACTGCTCGCCCTTGGCCTCGAGTCTAAGCCGGAGCCTCAGCCCGCGGCCCGAGGCCACCGCCGAAGCGTCGGTCACGAAGCGCCGGAGGTACTCGTTGAGCTCCACGCGCTGGGTCACCACCTGCAGCTCATCGCCGTGGTAGTCCATCTCAGCGGCGCGCAGGATGTTGGCGATCAGCCGGTGGAGTCGGTCGACGTCGGAAACGATCTTGCCGACGAAATCCAGGCGATCGTCGAGCCCCAGGTCCGGCTTGCGAAGGGTTTGGGCGAAGAGCTTGATGGAGGAGAGGGGCGAGTTCAGCTCGTGGGAGACGGAGGATATGAAGTTGGACTGGCGCTGGCGCCAGCGGATTTGAGCGATCAGCTGGGCCGAGAGGATGCTGGCCAGCACGATGATGGTCAGGAAGAGGATGCTGCCGAGGGCGATGAAGGTCCAGTGGAAGGGCGCCTCGGCGGTCAGGCGCTTGAGCATCTGGTAGTCCTTCACCAGGGCAACATGCCACAGCACCGTGAGGGTCACCATCAGCACTAGGACGATCACGAAAAGGGTGACCGGCCCCTTGATCGAGATTTGCGGATAGCGGCGCCGGTCGGAGAGACTGGCGGTTCGGCCTTTTTTCATGTCCGTATCCTGATCCTGAGAAGAGGGTGATGGCTCGCCGCAAAGCCTAGCACCTCGCGGACCCTCTCCCGGCCTTGCTCTGGCTGCCTTAGGCTTTCACGCCGCGCCACGCCATCACGATCAGGGTCAGATCATCGTCCACGCTCTCGCCCTCGCCCGCGTGGGCGGCGACCGCGCGCTGGATTTCGTCGCGTACCCTGACCGGATCGGCGGGCAGACCCTCGAGGGTGCCCTCGATGCGCTCATAGCCGAAGGCCTCTCCGCGCGCGTCGCTGGCCTCGATCCAGCCATCCGAAAGCCACAGGAAGACGTCGTCGGGTTCGAGGTCGAGGGTCACCGAGGGCAGTGTGGGGGGCAGGAGGCCCAGGGGCGGACCGGGGAGCTCGTAGGAGGTGACCCGGCCGTTTCTCAGGCGATAGGTGGGCGGGTGGCCCGCGCTGACGATTTCGAGGCGCGCCCTATCGAGGTCGAAGGCTGCCATCGTAGCGGTCACGAAGGCCCGCCGCTCGTCGCCGCGCTGCAGGCGATGGCGCAGCAGCTCGTGGAGTCGGCTCAGGATGTCGTCGAGCGAGCCGTGGGTTTGGCAGAGCACCTCGATCGCCGACTTGACCATCGCCATGCGCAGACCCGCCGGCAGGCCGTGCCCCGCCACGTCGGCGATGGCGAAGGCGGGCCGGCCGTCGGCTAGAGGCAGAAGGTCGTAATAGTCGCCGCCGATCGCCCGGCTGGGCTTGAAGTGGGTGGCGAACTCCAGGGGCTCAGGCGCGTCGAGGGTGTTGGGCAGGAGGCTCTGCTGCATCTGCGCCGCGATCTCCAGCTCGCGCTCGAAGATCTCCTTCTGCGCCGCTTCTTCGACCAGGCTCTCGAGGTTGCCCGCCATCTCGTTGAAGCTGCGCTGCAGGGCGCCGATCTGGTCGGAACGAAAAACCTCGATACGCGCCGTGAAGTCGCCCTTCTGAACCTTGCGGGTCGCGTCGGTGAGCCGGTTGACCGCCCGGCTGAGGCCAAAGATCATCGCCAAGGCCATGATCAGGGCGATCAGGTAGACGTTGAGGGTGATCAGCAGGACCGTCGCGAAAACCAGGTAGACAAAGGTGTTGACCTCCGGCGCCGCCGGCAGCAGGGCGCGGACCAGCGTCCCGGGGCTGGCCACCAGCGTCGCGGTGAGGTATTCATCGAAGGGGTTGCCGGTGGTGGGGTCGAGAAACGGCCGGGTCAGCTCGAGCCACACCAGCCAGGGGCTCTCAAAGGGGCCCAGGGCCTCCTCGCCGCTCGCGTCCGACCCTGGGGGCGCCTCGGACGGCCGATCCGCTCGCTGGCGGCGCTCAAAGAAGGCGTAGATCTCCTCCTCCGGCGCCGCAGGCTGCAGAGCCTCGAGGGGAAATTGACGGCCGCCGAGTGTGAACACCAGGCGGTCGGCCTGGGGGCCGGAGGCGCGGGCCCCGGCGAGCTCGACCCAGAGGCCCATGCGGCGGCGCAGCTCCTCTTCCAGCGAGCCCTCGAGGCGCGCGATCACCGAGTAGCGACCTGAGGAGGCGGCGGCGAAGAGCGCCGGCTGCCCGCTCGAGTCGGCGAAGATCGGCACCCCAGGCTGCTCGTCGGCGCTCTCCGCCCTGGGGATAAAGGTCCTGAATAAGGCCGGAGCCTCGCCGTCGCCGGCGAAGCGTCGGTTGTCGCGGTAGTAGGCGAAGCGGGCCGGAACGGGCTGATATCCGGTGCTGCTGAGCTGTCCGAGCAGCCGATCGAGCTCCATCTGCGCGACCGTTTGGAGATCGCTCTGCAGGGAGTCAAGGGAATCTGAGTAGAGGTGACCCACGAAGCTCCCGCTGAGAATGTAGAGAGCCACGGCGACCAAAGCACCGACCAAAGGAATCGGCACGATGCCGATCAGAAAATAAGAAAAAGCGAGACGCCTGCTGACCCGCCACAGGAAGGCCCGCAGCAGGGCCCGCAAAGAGACCACCAGGCTGAAGAGCAGCCAGGCGAAAAAGTAGAGCTGCAGGAGAAAGTTGGGCGGCCAAACGAAGACCCACCACAGCAGGATCAGCACCGCCAGCGCGGAGGCAACGAGGTAGGTCTTGAGGCGGGCGCTCACGCCATCGAGCTCCGCAGGAGCGTAGGCGGTCGACGGGCGTCGTCGAGATCGCGGTTGGAGTCGAACATTCGAGACTTCATGTTACGCCTTCTCGCGGCGCCTTGTTCGGCTCTTGAGGCGCGGGTTTCGGCAGCGCCCCGCTCGGGGACGGCCACGGCGCCGGTCCGCCCGTCCTCTTGCTATACACTCGACTCGAGGCCTCTGCACCGGCCCACGCCTCTTCGACCCCTGCTCCAGCGCTCTTTAAGGCTTGAGATCGTCTCTTCTAAACTGAAATCGCAGACCCCATGACGAGTTCCGCGTCACCCCCAGTTCCAACCCGCGCCGCGCCTTCCGAAAAGCTGCGCGATGCGGTGATCCGTTTCGCCGGCGACAGCGGCGACGGCATGCAGCTGACCGGTGGCCAGTTTACGAGCACCTCCGCGGTGCTCGGCAACGATCTCTCCACGCTGCCCGATTTTCCGGCCGAGATCCGGGCGCCCGCCGGGACGCTGCCGGGCGTTTCCGCCTTTCAGGTCAGGATCGCCGATTACGACATCCACACCCCGGGCGAGACGCCGGACGTGCTGGTGGCCATGAATCCGGCCGCCCTCAAAACCAACCTGCCGGATCTCGCCCCCGGGGGCATCCTGATCCTGAACTCGAGCGAGTTCAAGAAGTCGAATTTCAAGAAAGCTAAATACGACGAGGACCCGCGGGAAAACGGCAGCCTCGAGGGGTATCGGGTCTTTGAAGTCGAGCTGACCAAGCTGACCCGCGAGGCGTTGATCGAGATCGACATCGACAATCGCAGCAAAGACCGCTGCAAGAATTTCTTCGCCCTCGGCATGGTGTACTGGCTGTTCAGCAGGCGCCTCGACGAAACGGTCGCCTGGCTGGAGAAGAAGTTTGCCCGCAAGCCGATCTTGATCGAGGCCAACGCGCGCGCTCTGCGCGCCGGCTGGAATTATTGCGACATCACCGGCGCCTTTCAGGTGCGCTATGAGGTCGAGCCCGCGACCCTGCAAAAGGGCACCTACCGCAACATCAACGGCAATTCGGCGATCGCCATCGGCCTGGTGGCGGCCAGCCGGCGCAGCGGTCTGCCGCTCTTCCTAGGCTCCTATCCGATCACGCCGGCCTCGAGCATCCTCCACGAGCTGGCGCGCTACAAGAACTTCGGCGTCACCACGTTCCAGGCGGAGGACGAGATCGCGGCGGTGTGCGCGGCCATCGGGGCGTCCTTTGGAGGAGCCCTGGCGGTGACCACCACCAGCGGCCCCGGTCTTGCCCTCAAGTCTGAGGCCATCAACCTGGCGATCATGACCGAGCTGCCGCTGGTCATCATCAACGTGCAGCGCGGCGGTCCCTCGACCGGCCTGCCGACCAAAACCGAGCAGAGCGACCTGCTGCAGGTGCTGTTCGGGCGCAACGGCGACTCGCCGATGCCGGTGATAGCGCCGGCCTCCCCGGCGGACTGTTTTGCCGCCACGGTAGAGGGCTGCCGCATCGCGATCCAGCACATGGTCCCGGTCACCGTTCTATCCGACGGCTACCTGGCCAACGGCGCCGAGCCCTGGCGTCTGCCCAAGGCCGAGGAGCTGCCGGATCTGCGGGTTGACTTCGCCTCGGGCCCCAACGAAGGCGAGAGCTTCCTGCCCTATTTGCGCGATGAGAAGACCCTCGCGCGACCCTGGGCGGTTCCGGGAACGCCGGGCCTCGAGCATCGCCTGGGCGGCATCGAGAAGCAGAACGGCTCCGGCAACGTGTCCTACGACCCAGATAACCATCAGATCATGACCCAGCTGCGGGCCGAAAAGGTCGAGAGAATCGCCGACGGCGTCGACGATCTGGTGGTCAACGGCGCTCCGAGCGGGCGGCTGCTGGTGATCGGCTGGGGCAGCACGGAAGGCGCTATCGTGGGCGCTGTCCAGCTGGCGCGCGACCAGGGTTTGGAGGTGAGCCAAGTGCACCTGCGCCATCTCAACCCGCTGCCGAAGAATCTCGGCGAGATTCTCAGCGGCTTTGAGAAGGTCCTGATGCCCGAGGTCAACACCGGCCAAATGACGATGGTGCTGCGGGCGAAATATCTCAAGGACATTCAGGTGTTGAGCAAGGTGCAGGGAAAGCCGTTTTTCCGCGGCGAGATCCTGGCTAAGATCCGAGAGATGCTTGAAAGCGAGAGCCCCCAATGACGCCCAACACGAAATTGACCCGCCGGGACTTCCAGTCGGATCAGGACGTCCGCTGGTGTCCCGGGTGCGGCGATTACGCCATCCTCAAGGCGGTTCAAACGGTCTTTCCCGAGCTGGGGGTGCCCAAGGAAAAGCTGGTCGTGGTGTCCGGCATCGGATGCTCAAGCCGGTTTCCTTACTACATGGACACCTTTGGCTTTCACACCATCCACGGCCGAGCGCCGGCGGTGGCCACCGGCCTCAAGACCGCCAGGCCCGATCTCGAGGTCTGGGTGGTGACCGGAGACGGCGACGCGCTGTCGATCGGCGGCAATCACCTGATCCACGCCCTGCGGCGCAACGTCGGGCTCAAGATTCTGCTCTTCAACAACCGGATCTACGGCCTGACCAAAGGTCAGTATTCGCCGACCAGCGAGGTGGGCAAGCGCACCTCGTCAACGCCGGTCGGTTCGGTTGACGCGCCTTTCAATCCCCAGGCGCTGGCCCTCGGGGCGGGCGCGACCTTCGTGGCGCGCGCCGTCGACGTGCTGCAGAAGCACATGGTGGGGGTGCTGAGCGAGGCGGCCAAGCACCAAGGCACGGCTTTCATCGAGATCTACCAGAACTGCAACATCTTCAACGATAAGGCGTTCTCGTACATGACCGACAAGGCGAATCGCGACGGCCACGTCGTGGAGATCCGGCACGGCGAACCCCTCCTCTTTTACAAGAACACGCGCGGTTTGAGACTCGGCGCCGGCGGACTGGAGATCGTCGATCTGGAGAGCGGCGAATTCAGCGCCGACGACTGCCTGATCTACGACCAAACAAACCCCGTGCACGCCCAGCTGATGGCCCACCTCCTTCCACCCGACTTTCCGACGCCGGTCGGCGTGTTCCGCAGGGTGGAGCAGGCGGCCTTTGAGGACGATGTGGTTGAACAGGTGGAGAACGCGGTGGCGCAAAAAGGCCATCAGGCCCTCGACGATCTCTTCCACGCGGGCGATACTTGGACGGTCGAATGACCGACAGCGCCCGCCGCTGACCCGAGGACCAGGATATGAGCGAGTCAGGACCCAGCCAAGTCGAGAAATCGAGCACTTCTGCACCCGATGAGAAAGCCCCCTCGTCTTCGTCCGCGGGGGGCGGCTGGGGCCGACAGGGAAGAGCGCTGTGGAAAGAATGGGTCAAGCCTCTCCTGGTGATCGGACTCGTGATGTTCTCCTTCCGCTCTGCGGTCGCCGACTGGAACGACGTTCCCACCGGCTCCATGAAGCCGACGATCCTCGAGGGGGATCGCATCTTCATCAATAAAATCGCCTACGATCTCAAGGTGCCGTTCACCACGGTGAGAATCGCCCAGTGGGACGATCCCGAATGGGGCGATGTCGTGGTTCTGCGCTCGCCCGAGGACGGAAAGCGGCTGGTCAAAAGGGTCGTAGGGCTGCCGGGGGACACCATCGAGATTCGCGGCATCTACCTGACCCGCAACAAGGAGCGGGCCGACTACTCCCGGCTGGACCCTAATTTCGTCAACCAGATCGACGTCGAGAGCCAGCCGAATTTCCTTTTCGCCGCCGAGGAGATCGACGGTCGCCGGCATCCCATCATGAGCAAACTCAGCTCGATGGCCTCGCCGCGGGGCCCGTTCGTGGTGGAGCCCGAGCACTTCTTCGTGATGGGCGACAACCGAGGCAATAGCCGCGACTCGCGCTATTTCGGCACCGTGCACCGCGATGAGATCCTCGGCGAGGCCACCGCGGTTGCCCTGTCGTTCGATCGCCAGGACTATTGGAAACCGCGCTGGCAGCGGTTCTTCAGCAGGCTGCCGTAATCCGGCGGCGGCGCATCGCCGCGTTCCACACC
>JBCCLG010000137.1:0-9648 GCA_039027015.1 Acidobacteriota bacterium
GCCGCTACGGCGCGGCCCTCAAGAGCTTCGACTTCGACCCGGCGGCGGCGCCGCAGGCCGCGGAGCTGGAGAAATTCCGCGCCTGGGCGCAAGGAGCGCCGGCGGTCCTCCTGTGGGACGAGGAGCCGAGCGAGGCGGCGCGCGCCGCTTTTGCCGAAGGGGGTGGCGGCGAGGTGATTCACGCCGTGCTCGATCCGCTCACCGGACCCCGCGCCTCGGGCGGCTACGACCCGGTGGCGGCCCTGCGCTCGAACTCCTCGATTCTCGCCGGCCTGCCGCCGCAAACGGACGCCCAGCCATAGCGAGCGAGCGAGCCGGCGTCCCCCGCGCCGTCGCTTCCCCTCTATCAGGAGTCGCGGGGGCCGACGGTCACGTAGCGCGTGATCGTCGAGGCCTCGCGTCCGAAGACGTCGAAGAGGGTCAGGCCGATCTTTTGGCGTCCCCTGGACACCAGAATTCGATGGTTGTGGATCATCGCCTCCCCGCGCGCCGCCTCCACGTGTTCGGGGGCGAGGCGCAGGCCGAGATTCTGGCCTTCGATCTCTGAGGCCTGGCCCTCCTCGCCGACCACGCCGGCGTAGAGGCGCAGACGCAGCTCGTGCTTCTCGCCCAGGGGCAGCAGCACCAGGTCCTGCAGCGGGATCCTGAGCTGAAGCGGAATCTCGTAGGTGTCGCGGCCCTCGCCGGGCTCGGCCTCGCCCCACTCCACCTCCACGCCCAGGGGGTTCGACTGGTGGGCGTAGAGGAGCGCGGAACGCAGCTTCTCGCGCATGCGGGTGTCGGCGGTTTTGCTGCGGTAGCCCGAGCGGTGGCGCACGCGATAGCCGCGGTCTCTCGCGCCTTCCTTGAGCCGAACCTCGATCTCGTGAAACCGGCCCGAGCTCTCGGTGGCCGACGAGATGCCCAGCGAATAGAACGACCGGAAGTCACGGCCCACCTCGATCAAGGCCGGAAGCACCTCGTTGCGATTGACGATCACGCGGCCGCCGGTCTCGAGGGCCATCAGCCGCAGGGACGACTGCAGATTTTCAGGCACCACCGAATCTAAGGTGCGCCGCACGTGGGGATTCTTGAAGCCCTCGAACTCGGCGCTGCCAAAGTCCATGGCCCGCAGGCCGCCCGCGTCGAGGGTGTGAAAGACCACCCGGTGGGCGTTGGCGTGGCGATTCACGCGCTCGAAGCTGCGGGTTGTGGAGTGGCGGGGGATCTCGCCGTAGACCTCCGACACGTTGAAGCGCGTGGCGATGACGTGAAAAAGCTCCTCGCCGGCCTGCATGGGAATGCCGCTCGAAACGTGCACTAGAGCCTTGCGCCCCGGCAGGCCGCCCAGGGACTCCACCAATTCCTGAAGGGCACTCACCGTGTACTCCACGGCGTTCATCTGCTCCTCGGCGTACTGGCGCGCGAAGAGCAGCGCGCGGGTGGGGTTGCCCTCATCGTCGATCCGCTTCAGGACCTCGATGCGCTCCCGCCGGCGGATGACCGCCAGGCCCGACTCCTCCTCGACTTCATCGAGGGCCGCCTGGAGCACCGGCAGATTGTCGGTAAAGGGCTGCTTGACCTCGAGTCCGCGGTCGTAGGTGACCACCATCGCCCGGTCGCCTTCGCGCAGGGTCGAGCCCAAGAAGGTGCGGACCGCCGGCATCACCCGCTTCCGCTCGAGAGGGTCGATGTTGTAGTTGTCAATGAAGACCACCAGCCACAGCCGATGCTCGGGAGCCAGGGTCGGCGAGCGATCCGGCAGCTCGAGCCGCACGGAGCCGCCCTCGCCAGCCGGTTCGGCGGCCGCGGACGTCGAGGCGGCCTCGCTCTCCGGACGACCGTTCGCCACGGCGTAGAAGTTGGTGGTCGCCACCGGCCGCCCGTCGCGCAGGATCTCGAAGTCGTCGCGCCCCAGGCCGTGGACCGGAGCGCCGTCCCGATCCGTGACCCAAACGTCGATATTGACGATCTCGACGTCCATCATCTCGAGAAAATCCTCGGCGCGCGCCGGCTCCGCGGCGCCCGAGGGCTCTGCCGGCTCCTGGGCCGCGAGGCTGCCGGCGCAGGCGAGAAAAAAGAGCCAGGCGGCTGCATGAAAGGCAGACGGACGGCGAGGGGCAGAGAGATATCCCATAGGCGTTAGCTTGTCACGAAGCCCGGCGCCGTCACCCCTGCCCAGGGACGAGCCGATTACCGAGCGACCGCTTGGTAACTTGGAGCGTCATATAGCTGGGCTAAGATCTATTTCTCTGATCAAGAGCCTCCTCTCTGACCTGAAAACAGATCGGCGTAGGGGTGGAGGCTCCCGCTCTTGCTCAAGTTTTCGAAGATCGCGTTCGCTCGCCGGAGAGGGCCCTCCTGCGTGCGGCACCCTGCGGCTGCCCGCCCCCTGCGGGCTCGCCACCAGCCTCGAGCTTCGGATCTTCTTCTTTCAAGTTCTTCTACGGGTAGACCTCTCTCTTCCGCTCAAAGCTATAAATCATGCGAACGCACTACCACGAGTTCGAATCCTTCGAGCACCTGCTCGCCAACCGCCTGCTCCTGGGCGGTAACGATAAGCCGATTCGCCTGGCGGTCTTCGGCGGCACCGGCGCGGTCGGGGGCGCCTCGGTCATGGAGCTGTGCCGGCTGATCCTGCAGACCCCCGGACCGCCGCTGCACGGCGAGATCTGGGCGACCGGCCTCGGCGACGGCGAGATTTCGAAATTCATCCGGCGTCTCTACATGGCTCTCGAAGATGATTTCGAGATCGAGGAGCTGGAGCCCCTGCGCCACTATCGCCTCGGAGGCTCGATCGAGCTGCGCTTCTCGCTGCTCAGGCTGTCGATTCCCACGGATCTGGCCGAGGAGGTGGCCAGGCGCCAGGTCGAGGAGCCCAATCTCGAGCTGCCGAGCATTCTGAACGAGGTCTTCTCGGGCCTTCCCTGCCCGTTCAAGGATTTCGTCGAGCGCCTCGAGGCTCCTCTCCACGCCGTGATCATGGCGATCCCGCTGCCCAGCGTGGCGACCTACACCCTGACCTCCATCGACGCCCTGGTGAGCTCCCACGGACTCGACCACGCCACGGGTCAGCAGGTGAAGAAGCACTACCTCGAGACCTTCATCCACGGGCTGGCGGAGATTCGCCAGCGCCACGCCAGGCGGGTGCTGATCGCCCACACCACGGCGGTGGGCGGCATGTACCGGGTCGACGCCGACGGCGCCGAGATCCGCATCGGTTTCGCCCACAGCGCCCTCGGCAAGAAGCTCTTTGACAAGAAGTACTTCGCCGACGAGCTGACCCGGCTCTTTCTCGACCGCGGCTTCGACGTCATGGTCACCGCGGCGGCGATCGGCATCGACGAGGTGGACGCCGACTGTCACCTGCCGAGCGACCGGGCCATCCAAAGGCGTCTGCGCGCGCGCTCCGAGGAGGTCGAGCACGAGGTGATCGCGCCCCAGGACCTCAGCGACGAGCGCATTCTGCTCTACCCGAGTCGCCGCGTGGCCTTCGGCGAACCCGAGCCCGCGGCGCAGCTCGAGGCCGAGGGTCGGCTGAGCTTCGGCCGGGGTGAGGAGCTGAGGGTCGAGGCCGCCATCCGATCGGGCGAGAACGGCCTTTTTTCGGTGGCCAACTGCGTGGCGCTCTACAACGTCATGAAGGTGGCGATCCCTGAGGAGCTGGCCATGGTGCTGGTGCGCTACGCGCTCTTCGGTCAAGAGCGCCGCCGGCAGTGGTTTCACGACGGCATTTGCTACTACACCGAGACGGAGAACTGCCATTTCGCCCTGCGCATGCTCGAGTGCTATCCCGAGCTGGTGCGCGCCCACCACGGCGCCTTCGCGGTGCAGTCGTATCAGGCCCTCGGCTCGGCCACCCACCAGGCGCGGCTGCACGAGCAGGGGCTTTTTCTCCTCATGCTGCGGCTGCGCGAGCTGCGCCGGGTCTTCGGCTCGATCTCCGAATACGAGCTGGCCGAGGGCCTCGACGACCTCGACGTCTTCCTGTGGCGCCGCACGTCGATCCCCGCCTTCCAGGATCTTGACGGCGTCGAGGCCGAGAGCCTGGGCCAGGACTTTGGGCAGCTGTGCGAAACCGAGACCGCCCACGACGCCGCGCGGCTGCTCGGCTGCGAGATCGACCCGAGCGCCAGGCCCGAGAGGGCGCGCTTTCTGGCCGCGCTGGCCGAGCGTATTCAGCGCTACGCGGCCACCATCACCTCCCTCGGCGTGCCGATTCTCTACCGCGACGGGAGCGGACGGGACCGCATGCTGATCGGGCCCTACGTAGCCCCCTTTGACGTCGCCGTGGCCGACGCCGGCGATCTGCACGATCTGTGGCATCGCCTGGCCGACGCCCGAGGCGTGGACGCCGATGACTTCCGCGACTGGACGGTGGTCAACAACGGCTTCGTCGACCTGCGGCCCCACGCCCTGAGCAGCTCGGCGCGGGAGGCGGGAGCCGATCTCGAGAATCACCTGGGCCGCTTCGAGACCGCCGAGGAGCTGGCCGCCTGGATCGCGAACCTCAAATCCGGCAGCTACTTCACCACCGGCGGCCTGGTGGCGATGCTCTATCGCCTGTCGCGGCTGAGCCGCCAGGTGCGCCGCCGCAAGATGCAGCTCGGCACCCGGGAAACCTGGAAGCACCTCTTCCTGCAGGATCGCGACGGTCGCCATCTGCTCACCCCTGGAATGGTCGAGACCATGCGCATGTACTCCGAGGGCCTGGGCAAGATCACGGGCACCGAGGCCCTGTGGCCGCGCTGGGGATATTGAGCGGCGAACCCGCCCGCGGGCGAAGGGCGTATGCTGGGGCATGCGCTCTTCTCACTTCACCTCGATTCCCCTCCTGCTCCTGACCCTGGCATCGGCGGCCACCGACGCCGAGGGCGTCTCGGCCGCCCCAGAAACCTTACGACGGCTGGTCGTTCAAACCGACGAGGAGGCGATTGCGGACGCCCTCGAGCGGCGGTCCTTCAGCCGCTGGGTGCTGCCGAACGCCCCCGGCCTCGTCCTCGAGATCACCGGCGCAGCGTCCGGCCAAGAGATCGACGCCCCCGCGGCGGAGCGCCATTCCGAGCGGACGGCGGCAACGATCGAGGCCTGCACTTTGGGGGCCTGCACCCTGAGGGCCCAGAACGCCGGCGATCCCGGGCTCGAGGCGCTCCGGGCGAAGCTCGCGCCCGTGCCGGCGGGCTTTGAGCCGGCGTCGGCCGAGGGCGGCGGAGCGCTGCGCCTGGGCGAGACGCGCTACGCGGGCTCCCACCTCGCCCTCGCGGTGCGTCTGCCGCGCGCCGGGGGCGAGCGCCGCTGGGTGGTCTACGGATTTGAGCCCGAGAGCGTGGCGCGCGCCGTCGACCAGGTACTCTTCCAGGAATCCGGGGTGCGCTCCGGCTCCTCGTCCGGGCGGCGGCCTTTTGACTATCTGCTGCTCGAGAACGACTACTCCCAGCGCAGCGGCCTCTGGCGCCTGGAGGAAGACGGCGGCGTCCTTCTAGGCGTCGAGGAGCGCGACGACCTGGCGCAGCGCGAGCGGCTCTACGCCGCCATGCTCAAGCACCGGCGCCCGCGGGTGGTGCTCGAGGTGCCGCCCGGTCTCGACCTTCCCGCCGCTCGGCTGGCCGATCGCCTCGAAAGCGAGGCCGCCCGGCTCGAGAAGCGCCTCGGCGTCCCCCTCAAGGCGCCCATCGAGGTGCGGGTCGAGACCGACCACGTGGCCCAAGGGCGACACACGGGGGCGATCGGCGCGGCGGTGCTCTCCTCCGAGGGCCGGCTTCACCTGGTGCATGACGGCCGCGACCAAGACCTTTACAGCTACGAGATGGCCCGCCTGATGCTGCGCCGGTCGGGCGCTGCGCCGCGCGCGCTCTTTGGCGCTTCCTCGACCCTCGAGGACGGCGCCGCGCTGTGGCTCTCGGGCCGCTGGTTTGGCCGGCTTCGGGACGAATGGCTCGCCGACTTGGTTTTCGCCGATGTGCTGCCCGACGCCGACGAGCTGCGCGCGCGGCGCCGGCCCGGGGACGGCTCGAGGGTGCTGTGGCCGCCGGTGGCGGCGGCGATCCTCGATCGCGTGCCCGGCGAGACCCTCGCCGCCAAGCTCATGAGCGAGCGCCTCGAGGTGCATTTGGAGGGCCCTCGCCTCAAAGCGAGCCTGCGCTCGCTGCTCGCCGCGGCTCCTCCGGCCCGGCCCGAGGCTGCCGAGAAGGGCGCCCGCGCGCTGCCCTTTCAGCGCGGTCTCTCCTTCGCCATGGCCAACGGACTCGAGATCGGCTACCACGCCCCTGGGATAGGCGAGCGCTTCGAGCGCTTCGAGCGCATGGGCGCCGACTCGCTCTCTCTGATGCCCTTCGCCTACCAGCGGACGGCGGCGACTTCCAGGCTGCGTTTCCTCAACAGATCCCCCAGCTCGGAGACCGACGTGGGCGTGGTCCACGCCGCCAGGAGGGCCCGGGAAGCGGGCTTTTTCGTGCTGTGGAAGCCGCATATCTGGCTCTCCTTCAGCAGCTGGCCGGGGGATATCGAGATGGAGAGCGAGGCCGAGTGGGAGGCGTGGTGGCGCTCCTACCGGCGCTACATCCTGCACCACGCCGTTTTGGCCGAGATCGCCGAAGCCGATCTCTTCTCGGTGGGCGTAGAGCTGGGCCGCACGGTGGATCGCGAGGCCGAGTGGCGGCACCTGATCTCCTCGGTCCGGCGGGTTTTCTCGGGGCCCTTGACCTACGCCGGCAACTGGTGGGCCGACTACGACCGGGTGCCGTTTTGGGACGCCCTCGACGCTGTGGGTGTCGACGCGTATTTTCCCCTCGCCTCGTCGGACGAGGCGAGCGATGAGGACCTGCGGGCGGGGGCCCAAAAGATGGCGCAGACGCTCGAGGCAGACGCCCGGCGCACCGGCAAGCCGGTGATCCTCACCGAGGTGGGCTTCGCCGCCCGGCGCGGCGCCTGGGTCTCGCCCCACGAGGAGGGCGGGGACGTTTCCGTCGAGCATCAGCGGCGCGCCTGGCGGGCCGTGCGCGAGGCCTTCTCGGGGGCTGGACCCTGGCTGCGCGGCCTCTACGCCTGGAAGGTCTTTAGCCACGAGCGCTATGAGGGAGGCGACCAGCCGGACTTCCGGTTCCTGGAGCGCCCGGCGGCCGCCGAGGTCGAGCGCTGGTTTCGGGAATGAAAAAACCGCGCCGCGGTAGCCCGCGGCGCGGTTTGGCTCTCCGGGGGGAGGAGAGAGTGTCTCAGGCGAGGATCACTCGACGTCGAGGGACTCGAGGCGCTCGGTGAGAGCTTCGATCGCCTTCTGCTGCTCCTGAACGACCCTGGTGAGAACCGCGACCACGTCCATGGAGTTCATGCTCTTGCGGCCGTTCATAGCCACCAGGTCGGGCACGTCCTCGGCGATGAATCCGACGTAGGTCTCGTCCAGCTCGGCGAGGTAGCGGTAGGTCACCGGCTCGAGGTTCTTGAGCGCGCTGGTGGCGGCGTCGGCGCTCAGGCTCTCGATGTCCTGCTTGCGCTCCCGGCTGGAGGTGTTGGTCCACACGCCGGCGGCGCTCAGGCTGGCGCCGTTCTCGTGCTGGATCGCGTTGCCGGTGGTGGCGGTGCAGCCGCCGAGGCAGAGGGTCTTGTCGCTGAAGAGGCGGACGCTCTCCTGTCCGCCCGCCGCGAAGCCGAGGGTGTCGCTGCCGTTGCGGTAGGTGATGCGGCCGGCGTTCTCGTCGTCCACGTCGCCCAGGAAGACCTGCGCGTTGGCGTTGCCGTTGCCGGAGATCACCGAGACGATCGAGCCATCAGCGGCGTCGGCGTTGTTCTGGAAGAGAGCGATGACCTTGTCGTTTTCCGGGGTGTAGACGCTGCCGCCGCCAAGCAGGTGGAGGCCCGTCTTGGGAGCGTCGGTGCCGAGGCCCACGTTGCCGTCCGCCGCGATGTAGATGGAATCGTCCGGCGCGCCGGGCCTGACGCGGAAGGGCAGCTTGGAGCTGTTGGTCACGTCGCGCAGGAAGAAGTTGGTCTCGTTACCCGCGAGGTCCCAAATCTGCGTCTGGAAGCCGGCGGAGCCGTCCTGCTCGAGGCGCAGGGCCGGGGAGTTGCCGTCGACCGCGTGCACCTGCACCACCGGGTTCGAGGTGCCGATGCCGAGGTTGCCGTCGCTATCGACGCGGATCGAGTTGCTGGGCGCGCCGGCGTCGATGCGGAAGGGAGTCGTGTTGGCGGTGGCGTCCTGGACGCTGTAGTAGTTGTCGCCGTTGTTGCTGGAATCGTTGATGCTGATGCGCCAGTCGTTGCCCGGGAAGTTGCCGGTCGTGGAGGTGTCCTCGAAGTGCAGGCGGACGTTATTCTCCTTGATGCGCAGGGTGTCGAAGCCGAACGACTCGGTCGAAGAGCAGTCGACGCCGAGGCAGGTGCTGCCCTCGACGATCAGGTCTTGGGTGAAGACCTGGGCCTTGAGGCTGATGTCGCGGTCATCGGCGCTGGAGTTCTGGGTCGGCATCTGAACCACGCCGCCCTCGACCTTGAAAGAGCCGAAGTAGGTGTGGGACTGCAGCTCGCCGGACGCCTTGACGCGGTCGACGATGCCGAAGTCGCCGGCGGCCTGGCCCTCGTTGAGCTTGGCGCGCAGGGCGTCATCGATTTCGGAGACCACGAGGACCTCCCAGTAGTAGCTGCCGTCGGCCGGAATGCCGTCGAAATCGAAAGAGAGATCGTCGCTCTTGGTGAACTGCTGCTCGAAAACGAAGCCCTCGGGACCCACGACCCGCAGGGTGGACGAACCGTAAATAAAGCTGGTGTTGAAGGAGAGGCCGCTGCCGAGGCTGTTGGCGTCGAAAGACGGCGCAGGAGCTGCAAATCCCGCGCTGGCGGTCATGCTCAAGGCCAGCGCCACGGCGCAGGTACGGAAGGTCTTGCTGGTGTTCTTCATGCTTTGACTCCTCAAAAGTGGACGTTCCTCAATTCCCTCGTCAGAACCTGCGGCGCTCAGAAGCTCCCAATCGGTGGTCTGCCGCAGTCAATTTTTCTCGTTCATTCCTACTAGCGGAGGAACTGAACGATCCCTGTCATTTCTCGTCAAATTTTTTTGACTTTCTTCGCGCGGCGCCGGTGATACCTTCATCGCCCGCGCCGCCAAACCCCCACAGCCACCGGAGAAAACCGCCATGAGCGACCAGCATCAGAAGATCAACAAACACCTCTGCAGCGCGCCGCCGGCGCGCTATGACGACCTGAGCGTGCTCTTTCTCAACTGCACCTTGAGCCGCACGCCGGTGATGTCTCACACCGAAGGGCTCCTCGAGGTCGCCCGCGGCATCTTCGAGGCCAATGGGGTGGCGAGCGAGATCCTGCGCCCGGTCGACTATGAAATCCCGGCGGGCCTCGGTCAGAACATGGCCGAGACCCCGGAGTGGGATCGCGACGACTGGCCTGAGATCCAGGCCAAAATCGACGCCTGCGACATCCTGATCCTCGGCACTTCGGTGTGGCTCGGCGAGAAATCCTCGGTGTGCAACCGGGTCCTCGAGAGGATGTATGGCTACACCCACTCGTTCAACGACAAGGGCCAGTACCGCGACTACGGCAAGGTCGGCGCGACCCTGATCACCGGCAATGCTTGACGCCGTCCTCGTTGCCGGTGACCGCCACTTCAGATGCCGTAGGTACAAGAATCGAGTCTGATTGATCCGGAAAACAGACCCGGAC
>JBCCLG010000138.1:0-9601 GCA_039027015.1 Acidobacteriota bacterium
GCACCCGGCGCTGGTGGAGGCCATGGGCTACGGCAACTGCCTGGTGGTCAACGACGCGCCGGAGAATCGCGAGGCGGCCGGCGACGCCGCGCTCTATTTCGAGGCCGAGAGGCCGGAGACCCTGGCGCGCGCCATCGACCGCCTCGTCTCCGACCCCGAGGCCCGGCGAGCCGGCGGCGAGCGCGCGGCGCAGCGAGCCGCGGAGCGCTACTCCTGGGACGCCGTCAGCCGCGAGTACGAGCGCCTCTTCCGGGAGCTCGGGGCACGCCCGGGATAGGAGGGCCGAGGCCGGCCTCGGCACGTGTCCATATTTTATGCTACAGTGACATTCATGCTATCCAGGGCTTTGGCCTACAATAGGCGCCTACCGGACAGCTCAAGGCCCCTCGCAGAATCCGCAACTGTCGATCTCGTCGAGTGAAAAGACCTCCCGCCGCGCACTGAGCACCGCGCAAGAGAGCGCGCTCCGAACATGCTGAAAGAGCAATCCCGCCTCCTCGCCACGAGCGTCTTCCTGATCGATCTCGTCCTGGTGTCCGCGGCATTCCTGCTCGCCTGGTGGCTGCGGGCCCACGGCCTGCCGGCGCTCTTCCCGGGAATCGTACCGGCGCCCTTCTACCCGCTGACCACCTACCTGCCGCTGCTGCCGCTGGTGGTTCTGGTGTGGGGCGGACTGCTGCTGAGCTCCAACGCCTACTCCTCGCACCGCACCGTGGCGCTGATCGACGAGGCGCAGTCGATTCTCAGGGTGTGCGCCCTGGGCGTTGCGATCTTCGCGCTCACCGTTTTCACCCTGCGCCTCGACCGCACCCTGCTCGGCTCCGACGAGCTGTCTCGGCTGTGGATCGCCCTGGTCGGCGCTCTGACCTGCATTCTTCTGCTGGCCGAGAAGCTGGCGCTGCGCATCCTCTCGCGCTACGTGCGGTCGCGAGGCTTCAACTACCGCACCGTGCTGATCGTCGGCACCACCCCGGGAGCCCTCGACCTCGCCGACTCGATCCGCCAGCATCGCTATTGGGGCTTCAAGATTCTCGGCTTTCTGGCCCACCCGAAATCCGAGGTGCGCGTCCTGCCCTCCGGCTACCGCCTGCTCGGCACGATCGACGACATCCTCTCCCTGACCGAGGAGCAGGTGATCGACGACGTGCTCTTCTGCGTCAGCCGCCGCGATCTCGACCGCATGGAAGATCTCTTCCTGGCGCTTCACGAGCAGGGAATCCGCACTCGATTCGCCCTCAACCTCTTTCCCAACGTCAAGACCCGCACCCGCCTGGAGGAGCTGGACGGCGTTCCGCTGCTGACTTTTTCAACGGCGCCCGAAAAGCCCCTGCCGCTCCTCGTCAAGCGCATGGTCGACATCTCCCTCTCGCTCCTCCTGATGGCCATCGCCCTGCCGCTGACCGTCAGCATCGTGCTGCTGATCAAGATCACCGAGGGCGGCCGCGTGCTCTACACCCAGACGCGCTGCGGCCTCAACGGACGGCGCTTCACGCTCTATAAATTCCGCACCATGGTCGAGGACGCCGAGGCGCGCCAGGGTGAGCTGATGCACCTCAACGAGATGTCGGGGCCCGTTTTCAAGCTGCGCGAGGATCCGCGGGTCACCTTCCTCGGGCGCTTCCTGCGCCGCTTCAGCCTCGACGAGCTGCCGCAGCTGTGGAACGTGCTGCGCGGCGAGATGAGCCTGGTGGGGCCGCGGCCGCCGATCCCTTCCGAGGTCAAGCGCTACCAGCGCTGGCAGCGTCGCCGGCTGTCGATGAAGCCCGGTCTGACCTGCCTGTGGCAGATCAGCGGCCGCAACCAGCTCGACTTCGACCGCTGGATGGAGCTGGACCTGCAGTACATCGACAGCTGGTCGCCCTGGCTCGATCTCAAGATCCTGCTCAAGACCGTGCCCGCTGTGCTCTCGGGCCGCGGCGCCTCCTGACCGTCCCCCGCTCGGTTCGCGAGTCGGCCTCGGCGGCGGTGGCCGGGGATTCGGCTAGTATTCTCAGCTGCAATGAGCACCGAGAGCCCCTCTCCCCTGGATCGCGGGGTCCCCTCCACCGACCGGCTGCTGGAGCTGATCGGGCGGCTCGAGGGCCGCCGGGTCGCGCTGCTCGCCGATTTGGTGGCCGACCGCTTCCTGCACGGCGCGCCCAAGCGCATCAGCCGCGAGGCACCCGTGCTCATCCTGCGCCTCGAGGACGAGCAGACGATCCCCGGCGGCGGCGCCAACGCGGTGGCCAACGTGGCGGCCTTGGGCGGCATCCCTCACGCCCTGGGCGCGGTGGGCGAGGACGACGCCGGCCGCGAGCTGCTCGAGCTCTTTGAGCGCGACGGCATCGGCACCCGCCACGTGCTGACGAGCGCCGGCTACCGCACGCCGACCAAGACCCGGGTGATGGCCGGCGGCCGGCACGCCATCAAGCAGCAGGTGGTGCGCTACGACGTCGAGGACCGGTGGCGGCCGAGCGACGCCGAGCTGGAGCGCCTGGGTTCTGGGCTGGAGGACTCGGGACCCGGAGGCGCCGAGAATCGATGCATCGGCGCCGCGGTGCTCTCGGACTACGGCTACGGCGCGGTCACGGAGAAGACCGTGGCGGCGCTGCGCTCCCGCCTCCCGGGCGTGCCGCTTCTCGGCGACAGCCGCTACTCTCTCGGCGGTCTCGGCGGCCTCGACGGCGCCACGCCCAACCTCGAGGAGGCCGAAGAGCTGATCGGCGGTCCCCTCGAGACCCTCGCCGACCTCGAGGCCGGCGGGCGCGAGCTGCTCGGCCGGCTGGGCGCGCGCTTCCTGCTCATCACCCGCGGCAGCTCCGGCATGTCGCTATTTGAGAGGGGCCGAATCTGCCACCTGCCGGTGCACGGAACCGACCAGGTGGCCGACGTCACCGGCGCGGGCGATACCGTCATCGGCTCCCTGGCCCTCGCCCTCGCCGCCGGCGCCACGCCCCTCGAGGCGGCGTGCCTGGCGAATTACGCCGGCGGGGTGGTGGTGATGAAGGTCGGCACCGCGACCCTGAGCCGAGACGAGCTGCGCGCCGCCGCGCGCCGGGACGCCGAGATGCTCTCGGCGATCGCGATATCGATCTCGCCGCCGGCCCCCGGCGGGAAAGGAAGAACTTGATGAGCCGAGTCGTCGAAGCGAAGGACCTCGCCCAAGAAATCCGCCGCCACCAGAGCAAGGGGCGCAGCGTGGCCTTCGCCAACGGACATTTCGATCTGCTGCACGTCGGCCACCTGCGCTATCTCGAGGGGGCCAAGGCCGAGGCCGACGTACTGGTGGTGGCGATCAACGACGACCGCTCCGTCGCCTCCCTCAAGGGCGAGGGACGGCCGATGGTGCCGGCGGCCGAGCGCGCCGAGATGCTGGCCGCCTTTCGCGCGGTCGACCTGGTGACCGTCTTCGAGGGCGACTCGCCGGCCCCCCTGCTCGCCGAGGCGCGGCCCGACGTGCACTGCAAGGGCACCGACTACGGCAGCCCGGAGCGGGTGCCGGAGTACGAAACCGTGCGCGCCTACGGCGGCCGTACGGCGCTGGTGGGTGACCCCAAGGATCACGCCACCACCGACCTGATCGCCAAGGCTCGCTCCCTGCCCGGCTGACGCCGCCGATGAAGATCCTCCTGGTGCGCACCAGCGCCATGGGCGACATCGTGCACTCCCTGCCGGTGTTGACGGCCCTCAAGCGGCAGCTGCCCGAGGCGCGGGTCGCCTGGGTGGTGGAGGCGGTGTGGTCGCGGGTGCTCGCCGGCCACCCCGACATCGAGGAGCTGATCACCGTGCGCACCAAGGCCTGGCGCCGCCGCGGCAGCCTGCGCTCCAAGCGCTCCGAGATCGCGGCGGCGGTCGGCGCCATGCGCGCCTTCGAGGCCGACGTGGCGATCGACCTGATGGGCAATTTCAAGGGCGCGATCCTCGCCCGACTCTCCCGGGCCAAGCGCATCCTCGGGCCGGACGCCGCCGACCGCCGCGAGGGCTCGAGCGCCCTGCTGCTGCCCGAGACCGTGCGCGCCGGCGGCGTGCACGCGGTGGACCGCAATCTGGCGATGATCGCCGCCCTCGGCCTCATCCCGGGGCGCGCGGACTTCGGCGGCGAGCGCCTGCTCAACGCGCCGCCGCCGGAGGCCGAGGACCTCACCGCGTCGCTCGATCGGCCGCTGGTGCTGATTCTGACCGGCGCCGGCTGGGCCAATAAAACCTATCCGATGGACTGGTGGGCGGAGGTCGCCTCGGCCCTCGAGAGCCGAGGCTACGCCGTGTGGATTCCCACCGCCCCGGGCGAGGAGGCGCAGGCGGCCGAGGTGTGCGAGAAGAGCGGAGGCGCCGCGCGCGCCGTGGACGCCACCGATTTTCAGCTCTTCGCCGCCCTCACCCGCAAAGCGCGCCTGGTGCTCGGCGGCGATACCGGACCGCTGCATCTGGCCCACGCCCTCGGCACGCCGGTGCTCTGCCTGATCGGGCCCACCGAGCCGGCCCGCAACGGCCCCTACGGCTCGCCGGAGCAGGTGCTCTTCCACCGCCTGCCGTGCAGCGGCTGCTATAAGCGTTTCGACGGCCCTCGGGCCTGCCTGCTGTCGATTCCCCCGGAGCAGGTCATCGAGCGCAGCCTCGAGAGTCTGCGGACCGGGTGAAGAGTCTCGGAACCGGGAGCGCACCGACGCTCGATGTACAATACGCCAGCCCCACTCCTCCGCGCGCCGAGATCCCAGATGCCGACGTTCGAAACGCCAGCTTTCGAAGGCCGCACCCGGGAGGCCGACGCCGGAGGTGCCGAGATCCGAGGCGCCGCTCTCAGCGGCTCCGAACAGGGCCACCACCCAGAGAACTTTCCACTTTCATCGCGGCGCCCGGTGCGCCCTCCCGGCAGGCGACATTCGCCCCGGCCGGTGAGAATTTTGACGCGAAAATACTGAGAGATCGAGGGACGGCCCGGCCGCCCGAGACGTCCACGCACACCACGGCGACCCCCAACCCCACACCGCGCCCGGCCTCGCAACAGCCGCCGGAGCGCGCGGGGGCGAAACCTTCGCCGAGGGAAAGGATCGGTTCATGAGCGACAGACTCGGTGATCTTCTGGTCAAGGCCGGCAAGATCTCACAGGACCAGCTTCGGCAGGCTCTGGGCAAGCAACGCGAGGAAGGTGGCCGCATCGGCACCAACCTGATCAAGATGGGCCTGATCTCAGAGCCCGAGCTGGTGGAGTTCCTCTCCAAGCAATTCCGGGTCTCGGCGATCAATCTGAGCCAGATCGAGGTCGACGAATCGGTGGTCAAGCTGATCCCGGCGGACGTGGCGCGCAAGTACACCATCATGCCGGTCTCCAAGACGGGCGCCAAGGTGACCATCGCGATGCTCGACCCGTCCAACGTCTTCGCGATGGACGACATCAAATTCATGACCGGCTACAACGTCGAGCCGGTGATCGCCAGCGAATCCTCGATCCGCGCCGCCATCGATCGCTACTACGGCGCCACCCACGCCCTCGAGCTCAAGAAGGTCATGGAGGAGCTCGACGAAGAGCCCATGGGCGAAGAGCTGGAGGTGCTCGACGAGGAGCCCGAGGAGTTCGATCTCGACCAGCTGGAGGACGAGTCCGACGAGGCGCCGGTGGTCCGCCTGGTCAACATCATCCTCACCGACGCCATCAAGCGCGGCGCGTCCGACATCCACATCGAGCCTTACGAGAAGAAATACCGCTGCCGCTACCGCATCGACGGTCTGCTCTACGAGGTCATGCATCCGCCCCTGCGCCTGCGCGAGGCGATCACCAGCCGCATCAAGATCATGGCGAAGCTCGACATCGCCGAGAAGCGCCTGCCTCAGGACGGGCGCATCAAGATCAAGACCAAAATCGAGGGTAAGGACAAGGAGCTCGACTACCGCGTCTCCTGCCTGCCGACGATCTTCGGCGAAAAGATCGTGCTGCGCCTGCTCGACAAAGACAAGCTCATGCTCGACATGACCAAGCTGGGCTTCGAGCCGGACTCGCTGCGCAAATTCGAGTACGCCATCTCCCAGCCCTACGGCATGGCCTTAGTCACCGGTCCGACCGGCTCGGGCAAGACCAACACCCTCTACTCCGCGCTGTCGAACGTCAACACGCCCGAGACCAACATCATGACCGCCGAGGACCCGGTGGAGTTCAATCTGCCGGGCATCAACCAGGTGCAGATGAAGGAGTCCATCGGCCTCAACTTCGCGGCCGCCCTGCGCTCCTTTCTGCGCCAGGATCCGAATATCGTGCTGGTGGGCGAGATCCGCGACTTCGAGACCGCCGAGGTGGCGATCAAGGCCGCGCTCACCGGCCACCTGGTGCTTTCCACCCTGCACACCAACGACGCTCCCTCGACCATCAACCGCCTGATGAATATGGGCATCGAGCCCTTCCTGGTGGCCACGTCCGTGCACCTGGTGGTGGCCCAGCGGCTGGTGCGCCGAGTGTGCAAATTCTGCAAGGAGCCCTACGAGGCCAACCCGGCGGAGCTGGTGCAGATCGGCTTTGCGGAGCGCGAGGCGCGCTCGCTCAAGATGTTCAAGGGCCGCGGCTGCGAGCAGTGTGGCGACACCGGCTACAAGGGCCGCGTGGGCCTCTACGAGGTCATGAAGGTCGACGACGAGCTGCGCGACCTCATTCTTTCGGGCGCCAGCTCCATCGAGCTGCGCGAGAAGGCGGTCGAAAACGGCATGGTCACCCTGCGCGGCTCGGGCCTGCAGAAAATTCGCGACGGCGTGACGACCGTCGAAGAGGTCGTCCGCGAGACAGTGCTTTAGTTAGTTAGTTGGGCGAGATCGTTCGCGTTCTCGGCCGGCCCGGGAGTCAAAAAAGCCCGCCGCGCGCTCCCTGGGCGCTCGGCGGGCTTTTTCGTGGGCCTCTTCTCGGGCGCTACCTCCTCAGGGTCCCCAGGAGACTTTTCAGGGCCCCCAGAAGACGAGGTCGCCGCTGTCGAAGTCGTCCCGGAAGATCAGGCCCGGGGGCGGCTCGAGCCTGGGACGCAGCACGAAGAGCCCGCGGTTGATGTCGCTGACGATCACCGAGCCGCTGGCGAAAAAGGGATAGACGCTCCAGGCTCCCGAAAATCTATTGTCGTCCTGCTCGGGCAGGGTGTCGAAGAACGCGACCTCGGTCAGCGTGGAGTTGGGGTTCAGGCGCAGGATGCGGAGGCCCGCGGTGTAGTTCGCCTGGTAAAGGTGGCCGTCGTGCACGTATTGATTGTGATCCGAGGCCGGCAGCGGAGACATGAAGACGGTGACCGAAGGCGCGTCGAGGTCGGTGAGGTCCCAAATCAGAGTGCGCGTATTCATGCCGAAAACGCGCTCGTCCAGCTCGTCGTCGAGGTAGAAGTGAGTCTGCGCCGCGTTGAGCCAGCCCTGATGGGCGTAGCCGACGTTGGAGTAGCCGGTGCGCGAGAGCTGAACCGGGTTCAATTTATCGGTCACGTCGACGATGGTGAGGGTGTCCTCGTTGGAGTTGAAGCAGATCTCCTGACCCTGGTGCTCGGTATCGGGGCCCTTGTAGTTCACGCACTGGGCGTCGTGGGTGTAGCCGTCATCCTGAAAGCAGCCGGCGAAAACCGGGCTGGTCGGGTTCTGCACGTTGATCATGTGCAGCCCGCCGGCGCAGTCCTCGCCGCCCACCGCGTAGGCGAAGCCGGAGTCCTCGTTGATCACGATGTTGTGGGCGGATGAGAAATCGTCGTAGTGCGCCGTGTTGCTGAAGGTGTTGGGCGGCGAGGACACGTTGAGCAGCTGGGAGAGGTCGAAGACCTGCATGCCGTGGCCGGGATTGTTGTCGGAGACGATAAAGGCGTGATCCTGATAGATCTTGATGTCCCGCCAGGTGGACTCGCCGGTGTGGGTGGGCAGATTGCCGAGAAACACCGGATTTTCCGGATCGCTGATCTCCACAAAAGCCGTGCCGTTGGTGCGGCCAACCAGCGCGAACTCACGGCCCGACCCGGCGTCGGTCCAGCCCCAAATATCGTTGCCGGCGCCGCCGCCGATCGCCGAAAGGGGCAGGTGCGCCAGAAGGTCCACCGACCTGCAGGGGAAGATATCGGCCATACCGCCCTGGCACTCCTGCGTGCCGCGCAGCCTGTAGGCGATGGGCTGCATATCCATTTCGGCGTTGATCTTCATCCAGCGTGCCCCCAGCTCCCGGGCCCGCGCCTCGCGCTGCTCGGCCGGCGTCTTCTCGAAATGGAGCTTGGCCGCCACGTGACAGGCCCGAAGCTCGGGCGCCAGGGCAACGGCGGTCAGGGTCAGGAGGGCGCAGGTGGCGGCTGCTTGCAACTTCATAAACACCTCGGACTGATCAGGGGAAAGGGATCGCGTTCTTCATCAGTCTACGCGTCGAGGCGCCTCGAGATCCGCTGTTGGCCTCGGCTTACTCCAAATCGAGGCGCACCTCCCGGCCGGCCACCGTGGCGGCGGCGCGCTCCCACACCCTGCCCGCCCTGCTCTGCACCTGCACCGTCCAGACACCCGGCGGAACGCCGTTCACCCGCGCGACGCCCGCCACCAGCGGCCATCGATCCTGGGTTTGTCCGCTGACGAGGTCAAAGGCCCGCCACGGCCGGCCGTCCTCGCCGATCAGCTGCAGGACCGCGAGGCCGTCTGAGAGCACCAGGGAGCCCACCCGAACCTGCAGCTGTCCCGCCGCCTGCAGGCTCACGGGCACCGGGTCGGCGGCGGGAATCTGCACCTCAACCCGTGCGGGTACGGCGCCCGGCGCCGCGATCCACAGCCGGGCCGCGCCCTCGCGCAGGGTCGTGAGACGCACGCGCCCCTCGGCCTCCACCCGCTGGGCCTCCGCGTGGCCAGCGCCGCCGTCGGCGCCTCGAATCGCCACGTGCACGTAAGGCGGGGGCGGCGAGCCGTCGGCGCGATGGATCGCCAGCTCCAGGCCGACGGCGGGCTCGAGCTCGTAGTCGAAGGGGCCGACGTCGCCAGCCCCGCCGTCGATCTCGACGGTGTCCTTGAGAGGCTCAAAGCCGTCGAGCCTGACGGTGAGGTCATAGGTGCCGCGGTTCAGGCGGCCGAAGCGGAAGGTGCCGTCCGCGCGGCTGGCGACGCTCGCCATGGAGCCGCCGGGAGCCCGCGGGTCATCGAGCCGGCGGCGCAGGGAGATGAGGGCCGCGCCGACGGGGCTGCCGTCGCCCTTGGAGACCACGCGGCCGGTGAGCGCCGAGGTTTCAAACTCCACCAGCAGCTCGCGACTCGATCGCAGGTCGACATCGAGGTTCTGGCTGAGCAGCTCGCGGCCGTGGGAGGCGTCGATGCGGTAGCGGCCCGGGGGCAGGTTATCGAGCTCGAAGCGCCCCTCGTGGTTCGAGGAAGCCCGGCGGATCACCGCGGCGTCGAGGCCGTGCGCCACCACCGCGGTGCGCGGCAGCGGCTCACCGTCCCACAAGACCGACCCCCAGAGGGTGAGCCCGGTTTTGAAGTCGAGGTCCCGCTCGGCCTCGGCGCCGGGCCCGAGAGGCACGCGGGCGTGGGCCTCGAGGCCCTCGCCGGCAACCCGGGCGCGCACCAGCCAATCGCCGGCGCCGAGATCCTCAAAGGCGTATCGGCCTTCGAAATCGACCACGCCCATGGCGCGCCGCCCCACGGACTCGGC
>JBCCLG010000139.1:0-9564 GCA_039027015.1 Acidobacteriota bacterium
AGAGCTGAGGCGCGCGGGCTGCGGCGGCCGCCGGAAGCGCTAGAAGGAGACGGAGCGCCGCTCCCGGGCCAGAGGCTGGCCGGAAACGACGCGGAATCCTGACGCCCGAGCGTCTCACTTCTCGAAGGCACCGGCGGCCGCCGCAGCCAGCGCGCCTCAGCTCTCGCTGAGAGACGGCGGCGGAACGATCGAGGTTCTGGAACTCGGCAGATCCCTGTGGATCGAGCTGCACCACCTCACGCCCTCTACGGACTACACGGCCCGGCTCGAGACTGGAGACGGACTTCACGAGATCGTCAGCCGGTCCTTCAGGAGCGACGAAGCGGGTGCTCTTGAGCCGCTGCTGCTTTGGGAACATACGGGCGTCGTCGGCTGCGACTGCGCCAGCGCGGTCGCAGCTTTCCGATTCGCTCGATTCGAGGATGCCGAGTCCGTGCTCCTAGGCCGCGCGCTCGCGGTCGAAGTGCGCGACGAGGTCGGAGCACTGATCGCGGCCCGCGATTTTCGAGTGATCGCGTCCCTCGATCCTCTGGGATACCCGGGAGAGGCCTCAGGCTGCCCGCGATTTCGCTTCTCGGACCCTGAAGATATCTACCTCTTTGTGCGGGGAGGACACCCGGGCACCAAGGCGTGGGCCTACCTCCAGCCTAGGGAAGACGAGCCGCTCGAGGAGGATCCGAGCTCGCCTCCGGGAGACGTCTTCGAGCTGACGCCGCCGCTGACGCGCTGGACGCTGTGGCTCGGAGAAGAGAGCTCGCCAGGAAACTCCAGTTTCTTAACGAAGCTCATCGAGTGGCCCGATGACGTCGAGCTCAGCAGCTCCTACGACATGATCAATCCGGGCCTGGTGATCCTGGACCACTCGTGCCCGAGCCCGCCGAAGAAGGAGCCGTAAGTCTCTCTGCCTCCTGAAATACCTGCAGCTCGGCGAGGGCGGCTTCGGTCAGTCTGTGGTCCACGCCGAGCTCTTTCTTGCGCACCCGGTAGGCGCGCTCCAGCCAACGGCCGGCCTCCGCTCGGTGACTCTCGCTCAGGAGGCGCCCGAGCTGAAAGTAGGCGAAAGTGGCGTCGAAGGCGTCGGCCTGCCCCGCCTGATGGAGGCGGGCGATGACCCCCCGGTATTTGGGCTCCGCTCGATCCATCTCGCCGCGGCTCCAGTCGAGATCCGCGAGACCTAAGAGGGCCATGGCGATCCCGGGATGGTTCTTCTCCAGCACCTCCTGGCGAATGCGGAAAGCCTGTCGATAGAGGGGCTCCGCGGCTTCGAGCTCACCCAGCTGATGATGGAAACGAGCGAGCGAATAGAGCGCGTCCGCTACGGCGGGATGCTCTTCTCCATGGATTCGCCGCCTCATGGCGACCGCATCCCTGAAGGAGGTCAGGGCCTTCTCCGTCAAGCCGAGCCTTCTTTGGGAGACAGCCAGATTCTGCAGCGCCACGGCGATGTAGGGATGGTCGGGGCCGTAGAACTGGCGGTGCCCTGCGAGCACCCGCATGAAAAGCCGCGCAGCCGTTTCGTTCTCGCCGCGGATATGTGCCAAAGCCGCCAGATCTCCGATGGCGGTGAGGGTGCTCGGGTGCGAGGGACCCCGAAGCTCTTCGCGCAGGTGGAGCACCTGAGCGAGGAGATCCTCGGCCTCGGAGTACTCGCCGAGTCGAAGCATGGCCTGGGCCAGACGGTGATGCGTTTCTGAAATTCTCAAACGAGCGTCGGCGCCCGCTGCGTTCTCGGGATAGAGCCTCAGAGCCTGACGCAAGATGGAGGCGGCGCTTCGGGAGTCGCCTGCTGCCATCTTCGCAACGCCCAAGAAGTGGACCAGACGGGCCAGAGAGCGCCCCTGATGCCCGTTCTCGCGGCGATAGCGGTGAATATCCAGGATTAAGCGCTCCTCCGCCTCTCGAATCCTCCCCTGGTCGATCAGCGCTTCCGCCAAGTGCGCGCGCGATTTCCAGAGGAAGTCGCGACGCAGGGAGTGACTCTCGGGGGCGGTCGCGAGCCCGTAAAGGAGCTGCTCTTCAGCCTTTTCAGGTGCGCCAAGATTGAGATAAATCCGACCGAAAATACCCGAGAGGCTCGCGCCCAGCTCTGGATCGGGCACCTCGCGATTCACTCCTCGGTCGATCAATTCGAGCACCGACAGCGTCTCACCCGACGCCTCCCCTGGGTCCGCGAGGCTGAACATCTGCTCGATGGACTCGATCAGACTCGCCCGCAGCTCCTTGTGGCGGGTGACCTCGGCCAGGTGTCCCTCGGCTGCGGCTTTGGCTTGGCGAGCCTGCCGCAGCGCCCAGGTCGAGGCCGCGAGCCCGCTGGCGAGGGCGAGAAACGCCAGAGCCGCGGCGCTGACCATAACCCGGTGACGACGCACGAACTTCTGGAGTAGGTAAGGCGCGGAGTGCTCCCTTCCGCTCAGCGGACGATGGTAGAGAAACGCCGTGATGTCACCCATCAAATCGCGCACCGCGCGGTAGCGCCTGGCTGGATCAGGATCCATCGCCCGCCGAACGATCGTCGTTAAATCGCCGGCCAGCCGCGGCGCCCAGCGGCAGCCGTTTTGGCGTGCGGTCTCGTCGAGAGAGGCGGCAGAGCGCTGGGCCTCGAGCCACTGCTCCGGGCCGCCTTCGGGATCCGTGGAGTAGGGCGGACTGACGGCCAGCAGCCGAAAGAGGATCACGCCCAGGGCATAGAGATCCGCGCCGGTCGTCAGCGCCTCGCCTCGGATCTGCTCGGGGCTCGCGTAATCCGGAGTGAGCAGCAGCCTTCGAGCCTCGGCGGGCTCGCCCTGGCCGCCTTTGGAGCCCTCGAGGGGACGCGCGATGCCGAAATCGAGCAGCTTGGCCGCGCCGGCTGGAGTGACCAGAAGATTCGACATCTTGAGATCACGATGAATGATCAGGCTGTGGTGGGAATAGGACACGGCCTCGCAAATCTGTAGAAAGAGCTTCAGCCTCGCTTCGAGCCCGAGGCCCTGCCGCTCGCAGTGCCTGTCGAGGGTCTCACCCTCCACGAACTCCATGGCCAGGTAAGGCTGGCGGCCATCGGTGGTGCCGCCATCGTAGAGCCGAGCGATATTCGGATGCTCGAGGCGCGCCAGGATCTGTCGCTCTCTCCTGAAGTCTTCGAGGAGCCGGTCGGTCACCAGGTCCGGTCGCACGACCTTGATCGCGACTCGGCGGACGAACTGGCCGTCATCGCGCTCGGCGAGGTAGACGTCCCCCAATCCTCCGCGCCCGATCGGCTCCAGCAGGCGGTAGGGACCAAGCCGGCCAGCTGGCGCCCGGCCGGGCGAGGAGGCGACGCCGAGACCCGCAAGGGCCTCTGCGAGGAAATCGCGCTCGCCCTCCGCAAAACCGATCAGCTCCTCGACTTCGGCACGCAGATCCGGAGCCACATCCTCTCGATCGAAGAGCTCGAGACGCTCCTCCGGGGAGCTGCCCTCCACGCGCTGGAAGAGTGACTCTAAAAGTCGCCAGCGGGTGCTCGGAATGCCCTGGACCGACCGCCTCGGTGCTGCGTCGCGCCGTGACATTGCCCCAGCCCTTCAGGAGCCCAGCTGCAGCCGTCTCGACAGCCAGGCTCGGGCCAAACGGAGGTCTCTCTCGACGCTTCCCAGGGAGATCTCAAGCAGCTCGGCTATCTCCGCGTTGCTCAGCCCGGCGAAGTAGCGCAGCTCTACCGCTCGGGCCTTCCGGGCGTCCTCGGCCTCGAGGGCCTGCAGGGCCTCGTCGATTTCGCTTAAGCAGGCGGGTGGGCTGTCGACGCCGCTCACCTCTAGGCCGTCGAGGGTGAGAGGCCGCCGGCCGCCGCCTCGCTTGGCGCGGCGGCGCGAGCGCGCCATGTCGACCAAGATGCGACGCATGACGCCGGCGGCGACGGCAAAGAAATGAGTGCGCCCCCGCCACTCAAGCTCGAGATCCACGAGGCGCAGGTATGCCTCATGAACCAGCGCGGTCGGCTGCAAAGTCAAGACATCGGATTCTGTGCGCAGACGCGCGTCGGCGAGACGCCGCAGCTCACGGTAAATCAGAGGCACCAGCTCTTCGGGCGCCTTCGTATCGCCGCGGTGCCAGCGCTGCAAAAGGCGCGTGACCTCGTGGGTGGAAGAGCTTTGAGAACCGCCAAGACTCGCTGCCATGGGCTTAGTCTAACCAGGGCCTCCAGGATCTTGCCCGCAGGGTGGGATATCCTGGCTTGTGGAGCCCATGGGACTCCGCCCTCTCGGGAAGATTCAAAAATCACGGCCGGTGAGGAGACGAAATGACGCTCGCCCGCATCACCTGGCGTCGTCTGGCGCGGCGACCGGGGCAGTCGCTTCTCATCGCCGGAATCCTGGGGCTCGGCATCGGGCTGGTGGCGGCCGTGTGGGGCGTTGCCTGGGGAACTCTGTGGCGCGAGCTTCCCTTTCCCGGGGCAGATCGCCTGCATGCCGTCTTCGCGGTGGATCCCGCCGATTCGAGCGGCCGCGGCACCTTGACGGGCGAGGAGGTTCAGCGGCTCTCGCAGGCGTTCGCCTCGCGCCCCGACCCCGGCGGCTCGGCTATCGAAGGACTCGAAAGCTGGCTGCCGCTGGCCTTCGTCGTCACCGGGCTGGATCACCACGCTCTGCAGACCCAGGGTACCTACATCACCCCCGGCCTTCTCGAGGCAGTGGACGTCGCGCCGATTCTGGGACGCAAAACCCTTCAGCCCGGCCGCTCGGAGGCGGTCATAGGCGAGGAGCTGTGGCGCGATCATCTGGGCGGCGACCGCGAGGTGCTGGGCCGGGTGCTGACCCTCAACGATCGCCCCACCCGCGTGGTGGGCGTCATGCCGGCCGGCTTCCGCTTCCCTTACGACCAGGGTCTTTGGGCCTCTTCCGATCCCGAGGTCATGGCGCGCTTCGGCTGGCGTCAGGCTCTGGTGCGCCTCTCTGCCGAGGGCGATCCGCGCCGCGCCCGGGCCGAGGTAGACGCGCTCCTGGCCGCGGGCCAGAGCGCCGCCGGGGAGCAGGCCGGCCCGCCGGTTCAAGCCAGGCGCAGCGCGCTCGAGCCTTACGCCAAGGCCTACCGCAATCGGGAGACGGAAAAGGCGCTTCACCTCGCCCTCGCCGCGGTTCTCGCCCTCCTCCTGGTGACCTGCGCCAACGTCACCAACCTGATGCTGGTGCGCGGGCTCGAGCGGCGCCAGGAGCTGGCCGTGCGGGCCGCCCTCGGCGCCCCGCGGGGCAGGCTGGTAGCCCTGCTCGCCGCCGAGTCTCTGATTCTCTCGGCGGCCGGCGCCGCCCTGGGCTGCGCGGTGGCCGCCGTGGCCCTGGCGCTTCATGGCCGCCTCGCGCCGCCCGGCAACGCGTCGTGGATCGACATTCGGTTCGACGCCTCCGTTCTGGCCGTGGCGGTCGCGGCCGGAGCCTTCTGCTGCCTGGTGGGCGGCGCTCTGCCGGCCGTGGGAGCCTTTCAGGCCTCGGCGGAGCGAGGCCTCCGGGAAGGGGGAAGAACCTCCTCCGCCGGTCTGCGCAGCGGCCGGCTGCGGCGGGGGCTGGTGATCCTGCAGGTCGGCCTGTGCTCAGGGCTCCTTCTCGCGATGGCCAATATGGGCGCGGCTCTCCACGACCTCGAAACCGAGCTGGCGCCCCTCGCGCGGGACGAGGTGGTGGTCCTCAGCCTCTCGATCTACGGCACCGCCCGCGGCGACGAGGCGGACCGCCCCGCCTTCTGGCGACAGCTGCGCGAGCGGCTTTCGCGGCACCCTGGAATTCGCGCCGCGGCCTGGGCCGACGACCCCGCGAACGCGCGGCGCTCCTACGACTTCGAGATCGAGATCGAGCACGCCGCCAGGACCTTCGGCGGCCAGACGACGGTGCGGGCGTCTCTCCAGGGTTCTTCGACCTCATGGATCAGCCGGTGATCCACGGGCGGGACTTCGGGCCAGAGGACGGCGCGGCGGGTCGGCCGGAGGTCACCCTGGTAAGCCGCAGCTTCGCCCTCGAGCACGGCCCCGGAGGGCCCTCCGGCATCCTCGGCGCGCGCCTGCGCTTCGACCCGCAGCGCAATCCCCAGGCGCCCTGGCGCACCGTGGTCGGGGTGGTTCCCGATCTCGCCCTCGGCGGCCTCGACACCTCGAGCAGGGCGGGGATCTACGTGCCGCGAGCGGAGTGGCTCCAGGCGTCGTATCAAAGGCTTGTCGTCCGGGTCGAGCCGGGCGCGATGAGCGCCGATCTCCCGGCCGATCGCTGGGTTGAGTCGCTGGTGCACCGGGAAGACCCCGAGGTCGCCGTCTACTGGGCGAAAACCCTCGAAAAGCGCCTCGAGGAGGGCCTTTCTGGACGCAGCCGCACTCGCTCCCTCCTGATCATCCTCGGCGTGAGCGCCCTCGCGCTCGCCGGCTCGGGCCTTTACGCGGTTTTGGCCCTCGCCGTCGCCCAGCGCCGAAGGGAACTGGCGGTGCGGTCGGCCCTCGGCGCCCTGGGCCGCGACCTGGGCCGCATGGTGGCGGCCTCGTGCCTCAGGCAGACCGGCCTCGGCCTGCTGCTCGGGATCCTCGTCGCCGAACGCCTGGCGAGCGCCCTCGAAAAACTCTACGGCGTCGATCCGCTCCAGCCCAGGGCGATCCTGGCCGTTCTGGCGATCCTCGCGGCCATGGCCGGAGCGGCAGCGTGGCTGCCCGGGAGGCGGGCGGCGCGAACCGACCCCTCGGACGTGCTGCGCGACTCCTGACCGCGCCACATTTCGCTCGGATCTCTCCGAGACCGAGACCGCTCAAAAACGAGCTCCGCGTTCGGCCTGAGGTCCCGAATCTCGCCGCCAGCGCCGAGAGGATAGACTCCCAGCTACGGTCTCGGCGCGATCCGGCCGAGAAGGAGAGCGGGTCCTAGAACGCGTCCGAGCGTCATTGACAGAACCCGCGTCGGGTCTTCGCGCGAGGGACTGCACAGCCCGGAGAGCCTCCTGCCCCCCCAAAAAACGATGCGAGGCTGTTTTCGGGCGCCGCGAGGGAGGGAGCGGAGATGGATCAGGACCGCGAGAAAACCACTCTTTTCGACTCGCCAGCGGCGAGCGCCGCCGGCGGCGAGGACTCTGCAGGGGAAGGCAAGAGCGCATCGCCGCGGGCGCCGCGCGCCGAGCGGGTCGGCCGCTTCCGGCTGCGGCGTCTTCTCGGTCGAGGCGGCATGGGCCAGGTTTGGGAAGCCTGGGATCCCCGGCTCAAGCGCTCCGTCGCGATCAAGCGGCTGCTGACCACAAACCTCGCCGACCGCCGCCGCTTCCTGCGGGAGGGCAGGCTTCAGGCGACCCTCGCTCACCCCGGCATCTGCCCGATCTTCGAGGTGGGTGAAGCGGACGGCGAGCCGTATCTGGTCATGCCTCGCCTCGAGGGATCGCCCCTCGATCAGGCGACCCGCGGCGCGCCCCTCGAGCTCAAATTGGGCCTCATCCAGCAGGTCGCCGAGGCGATTCACGCCGCCCATCGCCGCGGCCTGATCCACCGCGATCTCAAGCCCGCCAACATCCTGGTTGAGAATCCGCCGGAAGCCCCGGCCCGGCCGGTGGTGCTCGACTTCGGGATCGCCCGCTCCGCGGACAGCGACACCCTCACCGCCTCGGGCGAGATCGTCGGCACGCCGGCCTTCATGGCTCCCGAGCAGGTCCAGGGGCAGAGTCGGCAGCTCGACCGCCGCACCGACGTCTACGCCCTGGGCGCCACGCTCTACGCCCTTCTCACCGGTCGCGGTCCCCACGCCGGCGAGGGCGCCTCGCTGCTGCTCAGCATCGTGCAGGACGAAGCGCCGCGACTCGCGGACGAGGGGATTCCCTCAGAGGTGGAGGCCATCGTCTTCAAATGCCTCGAGAAGGAGCAGACGGCCCGCTACGACTCGGCCAAGGCCCTGGCCGAGGACCTGGGCCGCCACCTGGCCGGCGAGCCGGTGCTGGCTCGTCCCGTGACCCGATGGATAAGGTTCAGCAAATGGGCCCTGCGGCACAGGGTGGCGGTCCGCGTGACGTCGGCGGCGGGGCTCGCCGCCCTGGCGGCCCTCGCCTGGGGCGGCTGGTCGAGCTGGCGCTCCGGGGAGCGGCAGGAGATCGCGCGCCGCTTCGGCGCCCAGGTCGAGGAGATCGAGGCGCTCGCGCGCTACTCCCACCTCGTGCCGCTTCACGACGTGCGGGCCGATCAGACTCTGCTGCGAACGCGCCTCGAGGCCATCCGGCCCGGACTTGAGTCGAGGGATCGCGCGGTGCAGGCGCTGGCGGCTCACGCCCTGGGCCGCGGGCACCTGGCCCTCGACGAGCTGGAGCCGGCCCGCGAGCTTCTCGAGAAGGCCTACAAACTCGAGCCCCAAAGCGTCGAGATCGCCGCGGATCTCGGCCGCACCCTCTCGGAGATCTACCGGGATCGGCTCACGCGCCTCGAGAGAATCCGAGACTCTGAAGGCCGAGAGAATGTCGGCCGACAGCTGGCGGATCGATTGAGCTCGTATTTCCGCGATCCAGCCGACCGGCAGGAAAGCCTGCAGAAGAGCCTCGAGGAGCCGGCGCTCGACCTCCTGACCCGGACCGAGGTGCCGCGCGCGTCAGACCGAGTCGAGCTCGACGCGCTCCGGCTTTTTCACGGCGGGAATCCTCGAGCGGCTCTCAACCTCCTCGAAAATGCGCCCCCCGCGCCTGCCTGGGCCTACGAGCGCCTGGCCCTCGAGGCCGATCTCCGCCGCAGCTGGGGAGCGATTCTCGGCGCCGAGCATGAAAACAAAGCCCAGGCCCGAGAACAGCTCGAGAGAGCGCGCCGACTCTTCAGCCAGGCTCGCGAGATAGCCCCCAGCCACCCTGTTCTCTTGCGCGGAGACGCCCAAGCCGTGGCCCTCCTCGTTGGCCTAGACCTGGTCGCGAGCGAGGATACCGGGCCCCTCCTCGATGAGGCCCGAGAGCTTCTCGGCGAAGCCCACCTGCTCGACCCCGAGAGCCTTCAGACCTGGCTGTGGATCGCGCGGCTGGAGCAGGCCAAGGCCATCCATTCGCTCGACCTCTCACAAGACCCGAGCGCGCACCTCGAGCAGGCTCTCGCAGCTTCCAGAAGCGCAACCGAGGTCTCCCGTGACTCCTCAGAGGCGTGGATCGAACTGGCTAGGGTTCACCGCCAGATGACTGGCTGGCAGCAGGCTCAGAACCAGTCTATTTCTGATCACTACGATGCTGCGTTGGGAGCCTTCGAAAGGGTCAAGGAAGAGGACCGTGGATACATCTACTTTAACGAGATCGGCATTTTGCACCTGACTCAGGCTCTCCACCAAAACACCAGAGGCCTAACCGCCAGTCGTGCCTATCGGAGAGCTTTCGCCGCCTACTCCAAAGCCGCCCAGCTCCACCCTAAACCCTATTCGGCCCTCCTCAACCTGGCGGTTCTGCTGCACGAGCAGGCCGCGACTGAGCCCACGAAAGCTGAGTTCCTCTTGCAAAAGGCGATCTCTAGCCTTGAGGAGGCCAAAACTCTGCAACCCGAGGATTTCAAGTCCTCTTACACCTTGGGACTATGCCGCACGCTGTTGGCGCAGCGGGGCCGGCATGCTGGCCTTTTGGGTCCCGCTTGGGGTGTTTCCC
>JBCCLG010000140.1:0-9496 GCA_039027015.1 Acidobacteriota bacterium
AGAAGAAGAAAGCCAAGCCGGTGACGCTGAGAAACGCGGCGTTGAAATAGCAGGTGATCCACACCGAGCGCTCGGCGCGCTCGGGCTTCTCCGCGCCGAGCGCCTGTCCGACCAGGGTGGCCGCGGCGTTCGAGATGCCCCAGCTCGGAAAGAGCGCGAAGATCACCACCCGCATGGCGATCGTGTAGCCCGCGAGGACCTCGCTGCCAAAACCGGCCAGGATGCGCACCAGGCCGATCCAGCTGGCGGTGGAGATGAAGAATTGCAGGGTCGCCGTGCCGGACAGGCGCACGAGCCGCAGCATCAGCCCGGGCTCGAGGCGCAGATGCCGCCTTTCGATGGCGATACGCCCGCCGCCGCGGGCCAGAATCCACAGCTGGAGAAGCACCGCCGTGCCGCGGCCGCAGCAGGTGGCGACGGCGGCGCCCGTCACCCCGAGCTCGGGGAAGGGGCCCAGGCCGAAGATCAGCAGCGGATCGAGCACGATGTTGATGCCGTTGGCCAGCCACAAAACGCGCATGGCGATCACCGCGTCGCCGGCGCCGCGAAAGATCGCGTTGATCAAAAACAGCAGCGTCACCGTGAAGTTTAGGCCCAGCATGATGCGCGTATAGGGCGCTCCCATGGCCACGATCTCGTCGTCGGCCCCCATCAGGCGCAGGAGATCGGCGGCGTAATACCCGCCCAAAACGCCGATCACGGCGGCCACGCCCAGCCCCAGAAGCACCGCCTGGAGGGCCGTGCGCGACGCCCTCTCCGGATCCTTCTCGCCGATGCGCCTCGAGACCATGGCGGTCACTCCCACCGACAGCCCGACGGCCACCGTGTAGACGATCGCCATCATCGATTCGGTGAGTCCGACCGTGCTGACCGCCACCGGACCGAGACGGGCGACGAAGAGCACGTCGACCACGGCGAAGATCGACTCCATCACGGTCTCGAGGACCATCGGCACGGCGAGCAGGATCACCGCTCGGCTCAGGGGACCCGAGGTGTAGTCGGCCTGCTGATCGCCGCGAATCGCACGGCGCAGGTCGGAGAAGAGGCTCGCCTCGGACGGCGCGCCTTCTGCCTCGGGCCCGGGAGGGGATTCGGTGTGCTGCTGCTCCTGCATTGCGCGCGACTGTAGCGCAAGACCGCCACGGCCAGCGGCCCGCCCGCCCCTCGGCCGGCCCCTGCCGGCGGCGAGGCCGTCGTACAATGGGCGCTCCCTCGGCCAGCGGCCGCGGCCAGAGCCGCGGATCCGCACTTTCCGGAGCCCCCTCTATGCAGCAGCGTCGTTTCAGGTCGTCCCACGCGTCCTTCCTGCTCTTCCTCCTGGTCCTCCAGGGCGCAGCCTCGCCGGCCGCGGCCCAGCCGGAGGCGGATTCCGCGGACGCAGGCGCCGTGCCCGTGGTGCTGGCGGTGGACACCAGCCGTTCGCTCAACCGCGCGACGCTCGACGCCACGGCCCAGCGCCTGCGGGCGGCGGTCGCGGACCTGGACGCCTCGACGCCGACGGGTCTTCTGGCCTTCGACGACTCGCCGCGCTGGCTCGCCGGTCCGGGGGCGACGCCCTCGGAGGTTGCCGAAGCGCTGGGGGAGCTCGAGCTGCAGGGCAATTTCACCCTGCTCAACGACGCGCTCTTCGTGGCTACCCGCGAGCTTCCGGACGGCGGGGTCATCGTGCTGGCGACCGACGGACGCGACGAAAATTCCGCGGTTCTAGTGGACGATATCGCCCGCCGATGCGAGGCCCAGAACGTCCGTATTCTTACCGTGGGCACCGGACGCTCGATCGAGCAGCGAGCCTTGAGGCGGCTGGCTTTGGTGTCGGACGGCGAGTATCTTGGGCCCCTCGCCTCGGGCGGCGATCGGCTGACGGGCGCCCTCGCCAGCGCGCGCCGCGAGATCGCCGCAGAAGCCGCCCCGCGGGCCTCGGGCTCCGGGAGCCTCGGATCGAGCGCTTCGAGGGCCGGGGCCTCGGGGCCCGGCGCCTCGGGGCCCGGCGCCTCGGGGCCGGACGCCTCGGGGCCGGACGCCTCGGCGCCCCAGGCTTCGGCGTCCCGGGCTTCGTCTTCCCGGGCGGCCCCGCCCGCGAGCGGCGGCCGGTGGTGGCCGTGGGCCCTTCTTCTGGTGGCCCTCGCGCTGGGCGCCGCGCTCCTCGGCCGCCGCTCCGCCGCGCCCGCTCCTGCGGCCGCCGCCGACAGCGCCGAGGACGAGAAGCACGAGGAGCAGATCGCCGACGAGGCCGAGGCGGGCATGATCCGCCTGGAGCTGGCCCAGGCGCCGATCGCTCCGACTCGGGAAGCCGGTGAGGTCACCGTGGACACGGCGGTCTTCAAGAAGGCCAGCCTGGAGGAACGCCTCGAGCACACCCGGGTGATGTCGAATCACGGCACCCTGGTGGTCCAGCGCATCGGCGAGAAGCCGCGGACCTTTCTGCTCGACGGCGACAAGGCCTTCGCGGTCGGCCGCGACGCGCTCAAGAACACCCTGGCCGTCCCGGACCCGGCCCTCTCGGCCCAGCATTTCAAGATCGTGCCGCGCGGCGCCGTCTTCTTTTTCGTCGACCTCGAGTCGACCAACGGCAGCTATATCAACGGCCGCCGCTGCAGCGCCAAGCGCCTGCGCCACCTCGACCAGCTGCGCGCCGGTCAGGTGGAGTTCGAGTTCCAGAGCTACTCGAACGTCTGATCAAATCCCCGCGGAGACGCGCTGCGCCTGCAGGTGATCGGTGCTCATCTGTCCCTCGGCGGTCCCCAGATAGAGCGAGAGTTCGCGCACCCGAGCGTCGTTGCCCTGCTCCTCGTGGAGCCCGATCAGCGCGCGCAGCGACGGCATATGCAGAGCCTTGGGGCTGCAGTTTCCCGTAGCGCAGGCCGGGGCTATCACCGACTCGAGCACCACGATGGCCGAGTCGCGGTCGCCGAGGGCCACCTGCACTCCAGCATAGAGGAAGGAGAGGTCGGCGACGTTCGGCATACGCCGAAGGGCCTGGCGCAGGAAAGCCTCGGATCTCTCGGAGTCGCCGGCGGCCACCAGGGCCGTGGCGTAGGGAATCGTCAAATCGGTGCGCCCGCGATCGGGATCGGCCAGCTCCTCGAGCCGCTCGAGAACGGGCGCGGGATCGCCGGTGGCGATCTGCGCGTCGGCCCACAGGCCCGGAGCCGACTCCGCGCGGCCGGCGAAGAGCGGGGTGTCGCCGAGACTTTCCCAGGCGGCCGCGAAGTCGTCGCGGGCGCCCGCGGCGTCGCCCACCAGGAGGCGACAGCGCCCCCGCTCGAGGCGCAGCGCGGGGTCCTCCGGCGACTCCTCGGCAAGGGCGTCGAGGCTCTCGAGGGCGTCGGCAGGGCGACCCTCCAGCAGCGTGCTGACGGCGCTTCTGAAGACCTCGCCCTGCTCGCGATAGAGGGGAGCGATGTCGTCGTGCATCATGTCGAAAACGGCGTCGAGCTGCGCGGACTCGTCGAACGGCACGGCGTCTTCATCCTGCACCGGCTCGTCCCAGCCCTCCTCCTCGGCCTCGGCGATCTTGGCCAGGAGCGCGCCTCGACGCGCCTCGATTTCCTGGCGCTGGGCCGGGTCCTCGATCTGCTCGAGGGCTCTTTCCAGCCACTCCACGGCGTCCTCGTAGAACTCCGACTCCTCGACCTCCCGCGCCGTATCGAGAGCTTTCTCGATCAGCCGGTCCCGGGCCTCCTGAACCAGCTCGGCGGCGGCGCCTGACCGTTCGCCGTCCTGATGGCGGCGAGCCAGCGCCAGGGCCTTTGCCGGATCGCGGGTGAGCAGCTCACGCGCCTTGTCGAGGTCCTTTTGCGGATCACCGCCGAACAAACGGCCCAATAAACCCATCGCGTTCTCCTTCTGCAGCGGCCATGGTCGATCAAGGCGAATGCTATCCGATGGCGCCCGGCCGCAGGCCCTGGCGCCCCCGCCGCGAGCTCGGCATGCCGCAGCCTCGGCACCCCGAGACTCGATTCAGCTCCACCCGACGGAGTTCGACTCGACTCAACTCAATTCAACTCAATTCAATAAGCGAGAACCTCGCGCGCCGCCGCCATCACCTTCTCGTGAGTGGGCAGGAGAGCCTTCTCGAGGTTTTTGGCGAACGGAGCCGCGCGGTCGGCGTAGGCCACCCGCTTGATGGGCGCGTCGAGCCAGGCGAAGGCCCCGTCGGCTAAGCGCGCCGACACCTCCGCTCCAAACCCTGCGGTCTGCTGGGCCTCGTGCACCACCACGGCCCGTCCGGTCTTGCGGATCGAGTCGAGGATCGTCGCCTCGTCGAGGGGCACCAGGGTGCGCAGATCCACCACCTCCGCCTCGACCCCCTCCTCCGCCAGGGCCTCGGCGACCTCAAGGCAGGTCCACACCTGCGCTCCGTAGGTCACGAAGGTGAGGGCGCTTCCCGAACGGCGGATCGCCGCTTCGCCGAGCACCCCGGCCTCACCGCTGGAGGGCAGCACCGCCTTGACGCGCCGGTAGAGGAATTTATGCTCGCAGAAGATCACCGGGTTGGGATCCCGGATCGCCGCCTTGAGCAGCAGCTTGGCGTCTTCGGCGGTCGCCGGGCACACCACCTTCAGCCCGGCGGTGTGGGCGAACCAGGCCTCGGGATTCTGGGAATGGAAGGGCCCCGCCCCCACCCCGCCGCCGGCGGGCAGGCGGATCACCAGCGGGCAGGGCAGCTGCCAGCGGTAGAAAACCTTGGCGATCATGTTGACCGTCTGGTTGAAGCCGCAGGAGATGAAGTCGCCGAACTGCATTTCGACCACCGGCCGATAGCCCAGGAGCGCGGCGCCGGCGGCGATGCCGAGGGTGCCGCTCTCGGCGATCGGAGTATCGCGGATGCGGTCTGGCCAGCGCTGATGGAAGCCCTTGGTGATGCGAAAAGCGCCCTCGAAAACGGCGATATCCTGGCCCAGAACGACCACCGACTCGTCGCTCTCGAGCTCCTCGCGCAGCGCCTCGTGGATGCCCTCGACATAGGGACTCACCTCGCCTTGGGAGCCGTTGCCGGAGACGGCCACGGCGGCGCCCGAGCCGTTTCGCGCGGAGTGCTCGGCGACCGGCGCAAAGGCGGGCCGAAGGGCCACCGCGTCGGCCGGATTCTCGCACTCGAGGGCGCGCTGGAGGGCGGTTTCGACCAGCTCAGAGATGCGCGACTCCAGGCGATCCTGCACCTTCGCCTCGAGCACCCCCTCGGCGATCAGCCGGCGCGCGTAGGCCGGCACCGGATCTTCGGCGAGGTAGCCCTCGAGCTCTTCCTCGGGCACCACCTTCAGGGAGTCATCGCCCTCGCTATGCCCGCGCATGCGGCCGAGCATGGCCTCGATGAGGGTCGGGCCATCGCCGCGCCGGGCGCGGCGCACCGCGCGGTCCATGGCCTGCGACATGGCGACGGGGTCGTTGCCGTCGACGGTCTCCCCCGCGATGCCGTAGCCCAGCGCGCGGTCCGAGAGCTTCTCGCAGGCGAATTGATCGCGCGACGGCGTGGCGAAGGCGTAGCGGTTGTTCTCGACGATCAAAACCAGCGGCAGCTTCCACACGGCGGCCATGTTGAGGCCCTCATGAAAATCGCCGGTCGACGTGCCGCCGTCGCCGATGAAGTTGAGGGCCACGCGGTCCGAGCCCGACTGCTTGAGGGCGAAGGCGGCGCCCGCGGCCACCGGGATCATCGAGCCCAGGTGGCTGATCATCCCCAGGTGGCGGATGCCTCGATCCGGATCGAGGTACGCGTAGTGGAAAGAGCGCTCGACGCCGCCCGAGAAGCCGTCGCCGCGCCCGAGCAGCTGGCAGGCCAGGCGATAGAGCACCTCGTCGGGCTCGGGCCTCAGGCCGTCGGGCTGGCCGAAGCCGAAGCCCGGAAAGGCGCGCGCCGGGTCGAGGTAGACGCTGAGGATCGCCCCGAGGTCGCGATGCAGGCTGCAGAGCACGTCTCCGGCCTCGAGGCGCAGACCGGCCGCCACGGTGGTCGCCTCGCCGCCGATCTGGCTGTACCACTTGGCGAGACGTCCCGTCTTGAGGAGCATGGTGTAGCGCACGTCGAAGTCGCGCGCGAATTTCATATAAGCGTAGTGAAGCAGGCGCTGTCGTGAGTCCATAGCCGGGGAGCATAGGCAACCCCAAGGGCGCCGTAAAGCCGAAACCGCGAAGAGAGCCTCGGGGGGCCTGCGGACAGGTCGGAGCGCCAGACCGACTGGCCAGCCCGAGCCGCCGATTCCCCTCGGGCCATGGGTTACGATTTCCCAACATGCAAACATCAGCACATCCGCACAAGAGCGGTGACGTAAGCGCCCGGCCGCCGGCGATTCTCCTCGCAATCGCGGCGTTGCTGGGAGCTCTCGCGGCGCCCGCCGCCGCCGAAACCCGGGAGGCCGAGGCCCAGGAGTCCGAGGCCCGGGAGTCCGGCTCGAGCGCCGCTGGCGACGGGGCGTGGCTCGAGGCGGCCCGCACCCCGGCGCTGCCGCCCGCCCTGCCGTGGGACGGAGCCAGCCGCGCCCTCGCCCTGCCGCCGGACAGCGACGATCCGTGGATTACCCCGGCGGAGAAGAGCGGCCTCGTGGAGACGCCGCGCTACGCCGAAACCGTCGCCTACCTCGAGCGGCTGTGCGCGGCCTCGGACGCCCTGCGCCTGGTGCGCTTCGGCACGAGCGCCGAGGGGCGCGAGCTGGTGATGGTCCTCGCCTCCCGCGATCCGCGCTTCGGCCCGGAGACGGCCCGCACCTCCGCCAAGCCGGTGGTCCTCGCCCAGGCCGGCATCCACTCGGGCGAGATCGACGGCAAGGACGCCGGCCTGATGCTGCTGCGCGACATGACCGTGGGCGGCCGCCTGCCGCGCCTGCTCGACGGGGTGCACCTCCTCTTCGTGCCCGTCCTGAACGCCGACGGCCACGAAAGAGCTTCGGCCTTCAGCCGGCTCAATCAGCGCGGTCCCCGCGAGATGGGCTGGCGCACCACGGCGCGCAACCTCAACCTCAATCGCGACTACGCCAAGGCCGAGACCCCCGAGATGCAGGCCATGATCCGGGTGCTCGAGACCTACCGCCCCGATCTCTACCTGGATCTCCACGTCACCGACGGCATCGACTATCAATACGACATCACCTGGGGCTACGCCGGTCGGCAGACCGCGGCCGCCTCGGTGGCCGAGTGGTTCGAGACGGTGCTCGATCCTGCGGTCTCGCGCGGCCTCGAGCGGGCCGGACACGTGCCGGGCTATCTGGTGTTCGCCACCGATTCCCAGAAGCCCGAGTCGGGCCTTTTCAAATGGTCGGCCTCCTCGCCGCGCTATTCCGACGGCTACGGCGCCCTCCGCCACCTGCCGACGATCCTGGTGGAGAACCACTCGCTGAAGCCCTATGACCAGCGGGTCCTGGGCACCTACGTTTTTCTCGAGCACGTGCTGCGCACCGTGGCGGCCGAAAGCGAAAGCCTGCGGCGGGCGACCCTCGCCGACCGGCAGAGCCGGCCGGATCCGGTGGTTCTCTCCTACGCCGTCGACCCGGATCGAGAGCCCGAGCGGGTCGAGTTCGCGGGCGTCGCCTTCGAGCACGAGATTTCCGAGATCACCGGCGCGCCCCAGGTGCGCTGGCTGGGCACGCCGCAGCAGCAGACCCTGCCGCGGATCGAGGCCACACGGCCGGCTCTCGTCGCCCCCCGTCCGGCCGCCTATTGGATCCCGGCGCCGTGGCGCGAGGTGATCGACAGGCTCGCCCTGCACGGCGTGCAAATGGAGATTTTGAGCGAGCCGCGGGTGGCGACGGTGGACCTCTACCGGGTCGAGGACGCCGGGGTCGCCGGCTCGCCCTTCGAGGGGCGCGCGCGGGTGGAGATCGAGACGCCGCCCACCCTCGAGCGCCGCAAAAAGGTCACCTATGCCGCCGGCTCAGCGCGCGTGCCCACCGATCAACCCTTGGGCACCCTGGCGGCCGTGCTGCTCGAGCCGCAGTCGCCGGACTCCTTCTTCCAGTGGGGCTTCTTTCTCGAAATCCTGAGCCGCACGGAGTACGCGGAGGCCTACGTTCTAGAGCCCATGGCTCGCCGCATGCTCGAGGAGAGCCCGGAGCTGCGCGCCGAATGGCAGCGCGCCCTCGAGTCGGACGCCGAGCTGGCCTCGAGCCCCAGAGAGCGCCTGCAGTGGTTCTATCGGCGAACCCCCTTCTTCGACCCCGCCTGGCGCCTCTACCCGGTAGGCCGCGAGCCCGCCCGATCGCCCGAGAAAGGCGCGGGGAGCCCGGGCTCATGATCGGCCGTGACCCGCACGGCACCGCGGACTCCTATCGGGTCAAGGGCAGCTCCATCCGATCCAAGCTCGTCTACCTGTCGGAGACCTTCGGAGCCGACGCCGAACGGCAGATGCGCGAATTTCTCGAGGACCTGGGAGCCTGGCCGATTCTAGAGGCCAGCTGGTACCGCTACGAGATCTACGACGGGACCCTCGTATGGATCGCGCGGCGCTTTTTGGGGGGCGAGATCAGCCGCCTGAGAGAGGTCGGCAAGTTCTCCGCGGAGAAGGCCCTCACCACCACCTACGAGGCTTTCCGCTCCTCGGGGGACTTCGCGCGCTTTCTCGAGAAGATGCCCGTCTTGCACAGCCGCTACTACAGTCACGGCACGCTCTCGGCGTCCCTGGTGCTGCCCGGTGCCTCCCGCTGCCAAATCCTGCTCGACGGGGCGCCCAAGCATTCGGAGGCCGATCTCACGGTCGCCAGCGGCTTCTACATTCGGTGCGCCGAGCTGATGGGTCACCGGCAGGTGGTGTGCGGCTTCAGGCACGAGGGACAGAGGGTCCGCTTCGAGCTGGCCTGGGAAGGCTGAGGCGCCCCCCCCACACACACGCACAGGGAATCCATCTTGAGGCCAAGAAAAAAAGCCGGGCGGCTGCGGGCCACCCGGCTTTTTTATTTTCGGTCCAGCGCCGATTTATTGTCGGCCTAGCGCCGCCCCACCCGAGGCGGGACGGCGCGGGGACTCAGTCCCACTCGAGGGAGGCGCCGACCTGGTACTCGGTCACGCGGGTCTCGAAGAAGTTCTTCTCCTTCATCAGGTCCGTGGACTGCGACATCCAGGGGAAGGGGTTCTCGCGGTGGTAGCGCTTGCCGAGGCCGAGACGCTCCAGGCGACGATCGGCCACGTGCTCCACGTACTGGGCGAACTGGTCGGCGTTGATGCCCAGGAGGCCTTCGGGGCAGGCGTCGTAGGCGTAGCGCTGCTCGAGGGCCACCGCGCGGTCGACCAGGGTCAGGATCTCGTTGCGAAAATCGTCGGTCCAGATCTCCGGGAAGTCCTGGCGGATGGTGTTGATCAGGTCGCAGCCGAAGGCGAGGTGGATCGACTCATCGCGCATGATGTATTCGAACTGCTCGCCGATGCCGACCATCTTGTTCTGCCGCTTGAGAGCCAGCATCATGGCGAAGCCGGCGTAGAAGAAAACGCCCTCCATGATGACGTAGAAGCCGACCAGGTCACGAACGAACTTCTGGATATTCTCGGTGCCCTCGGTGCTGAAGTGCGG
>JBCCLG010000141.1:0-9466 GCA_039027015.1 Acidobacteriota bacterium
AAAGGCCAGAGCCCGATGCAGCCGAGAAACAGGCCGTGCCTCTCTTGCGGAGCGCCCTAGGCGCAGCGAACCTCGGAAAGGTGGAGGAGGCTCGGGGTCTGTTCGCTCGCGGGCTTTCGATCTTGCGCCAATCGCGAATGGTATCGCCGGAGACGATCGCCAAGGCTCTTGAAGACCGAGCGGGATTTGAGGCCGAGTCCGGCGCTCGCGAAGAGGCGCTTGATCTCCTCCGAGAGGCAGTGCGCCTCGACGAGGCGTCTTATGACCTCGGCCCCGCCCGACGAGCAGCCTGGGCTCTCAAGCTAGCCCGTGATCTCGAAGAAAGCGCAGCTCTAGGTGAGCTTTTCGTTCTCGTGATATTCAAGCTCCGCGGCCGGATTCTCGAGAACCCGACCAGCTCGGGTGATCCTGTCATTTCGACACTTTCAGACTCGATTCTGGCTTCGATGGATCCGGATCTTCTGAGCACGATCGACCGCGAGACTCTCGCCCGGATTCGCCAGCTGCTCGAAGAGCTGGTTCACCATCTGAAGCGCCTGGGAGCCAGCAGACCCGGCGCGTCGCTGGAGCGAGTTTTTTCGATTGCTCTTCTGCTGCTCACGCACCTCGAGCTTGCAGGCGGTCAACTCACGCGAGCCAACGCTCTTTGGTTCTTTGCGGGCCCGGGCCTGTTCAGATCTGCCGAGCAAGCGGAATTGAGGCTCGACCATCTCTTCATCACTCAGTTCTACCGAACGCACAGGCAGATCCTTCGATTGAAGGAAGAAAATCTCGCTGCAGCCAAGGCTCTCGAGAAGGCTCTCGAATCACAGGGGGCTTCCATGAGTCTAGGAGGCGAGAGCCTGCGAGCCCTCGAGGACATGCGAACCGACCTCGAGCTGCTCATCGGCATCTACGAGGAGCTCGAGGAAGCCGACAACGTTCGCGAGTACACCGCGCGACGCGACGAGATCGAGCGCAGGATCGCTGCTTTGGGCGCCGACTCCAGCGAGGCTCTCGGGAGCCCTGGAGACCAGACTTGATCACCCGTCGCGCCCTGTGGACCCTCTTGCTGGCGCCCCTCCTGGCTCTCGGAGGGGTTGCGGTCGCGTTCTACGAGCCCGACCTGCCGGCCTCCGAGGTGGAAGCGCTCTACGCCGACTCGGAGTCGCTCTTTCTCGAGGTTCTGGGCAGCCGGGTGCACGTCAAGGACGAGGGAGATCCCGAGCTGCCGGCGCTGCTGCTTCTCCACGGGTTTGCGTCTTCCCTCCACACCTGGGACGGCTGGGCGAGCGAGCTCTCGGGGCGCTTTCGGATTGTGCGCCTCGATCTTCCGGGCTTCGGCCTGACGGGTCCCAATCAGGCGGGCGAGGACGGTGCGGGCGACTACTCGACTTCGTACCGCATCCGCGTGATCGAGCGCGTTCTCGAGGAGCGCGGGGTGGGACGGGCCTCGGTGGCGGGCAATTCCCTTGGCGGGCTGGTCGCGTGGCGCTACGCCCAGGCGCACCCCGAGCGGGTGGCGGCGCTGGTGCTGGTGAACGCCGCGGGCGCGCCTCGCGGCGGGCCAGGGGCCGAGGCAGCGGACGCGGCGGCCCCAAAGCGCGGGTTTCGCACTCTCGACCTGCTGCGCATTCCCATGGCGGCCGAGCTGATGCAGGGGCTCACCCCCCGCTTTTTGATCGCCAGCTCTCTCGAGCAGGTCTACGCAGATCCCGGCAAGATCACCGACCCGACGATCGATCGCCATCACCGGATGCTGCTGCGCGAAGGCAATCGCCGGGCGATTCTCGACGCGATGAGGAGCCATGGCGGCCGCCTCCCGCCCTCGGGGGCCGCGCCCCTATCGGCGATCCAGCAGCCGACTCTCGTGATGTGGGGCCGCCAGGATCGCTGGATCCCGCCGGCCGACGCCGAGATTTTTCGCGACGCCATCCCGAATTCGGAGCTGGTGATCTACGACGATGCCGGGCACGTTCCCATGGAGGAGCTGCCGGCCCGGTCGGCCCGAGACGCGGCGGATTTTCTGCAGCGGCAGCTCGCGGGCCGGGAGCATGGAGCGACGCCGGCGGCTGAGCCGGGCGGCTGAGCCGAAGATCGCCTGGGCCGCCGATCCTTCGCCGTCCTGCGGCATGACGCACTTCCCGCGATTTTGTCCTACCGGTAGGTCAGGGCTGCTTGAGGCCTCAAATACCTGCCTTTTCGGCGGGTCTTTGGCTCTTATGCGGCGTCGTGACGCGGCGCGGCGGTATTGACACACTGCGGCACGCGCCGTACCCTCCAAGGGTCGAAGTGCACCCTGCGAGGCTTCCGTCTGTCGACCCTCTCCGTCCGCACCCGCGCCTCGCCCGCGTTCCCTCAGCTAGGAGCATTCATGACCGAAAACAGCACCCCAGAGGCGGCAGCCGCCGATCTGCCCGCGCCCCCCGTCGCCGCGGCGGCGCCCGGCCAAGTCGAGATCGTGGACGGCGTCGCCTGGATCCAGCTCGACGACCCCGCCAAGAGCGTCAACACCCTCAACTCACGCTACTTCGACTGGTTCCAGACGCAATTTGACGAGCTGGCTCGGCAGCCGCTGCGCGGCGCCATCTTCACCTCCGGCAAGCCGGGCATCTTCATCGCCGGCGCCGATATCGAGGAGCTGAAGGGGCTCGACGAGCCCGGCGAGGTCAAGGAGATGATCATGCGCGACCATCGCCTGGTCAGCCGCTTCGCCGACATGCCGTTTCCGGTGGTCGCCGCCATCGACGGCGCCTGCCTGGGCGGCGGCCTCGAGCTGGCCCTGGCCTGCGACTACCGCGTGTGCACCAACGCCAAGCACACCAAGCTCGGCTTGCCCGAGGTCATGCTCGGCATCTACCCGGGGCTCGGCGGCACCCAGCGCCTGCCGCGGCTGATCGGCGTGCAGGAGGCCCTCGACCTGATTCTGACCGGCAGGATGATCGACTCGCGCAAGGCCAAGAAGCTCGGCGTGGTGCACGACGTCTGCCATCCCACGGTGCTGCGCCAGGCCGCCCTCGCCCTGGTCGCCCGCGGCAAGCCCACCGCCAAACAGCCGCGGCGAAAGTCCAAGAGCCTGGTGTCCATGGCGACCGACTTTCTCGCCCGCACTCCGGGCGCCAAGAACCTGGTTTTCGAGCGCGCCCGCGAGGCCGTGCTCAAGAAGACCGGCGGCCACATGCCGGCGCCGCTCAAGGCCATCGAGGTGGTCGAAGAGGGCCTGACCCTCGACCTCGACGAGGCCCTCGAGGTCGAGGCCGACGGCTTCGCGCGCATGGTGGTCACCGACGTCGCCAAGGGCATGATCTCGATTTTCTTCACCAAGAACGAGGTCGAGGCGCGCGCCAAGAAGATGGCCAAGCAGGCCCGCGATCTGGATCGCCTCGCCGTGGTGGGGGCCGGCTTCATGGGCGCGGGCGTCGCCCAGGGCCTGGCGCACCGCGGCTATGAGGTGCTGATCAAGGATCGCGACCACGAATCCCTGGGGCGCGGCCTCAAGCACTGCAACGACCTCTTTGCCGGGCTGGTGAAGCGCAAGAAGTACCGCCCGGTCGAGCAGAAGGAGGCCATGAGCCGCCTCGTTCCGACCGTCGACTACCGCGGCTTCGAGCGCGTTCCCTTCGTGATCGAGGCGATTTTTGAAGATCTGGAGATCAAGCAGAACGTCATCCGCGAGGTCGAGGAGCACGGCCCCGACGACCTGATCTTCGCCTCCAATACTTCGACGATCCCGATCAGTCGCCTGGCCGAGGCCTCGAAGCGCCCCGAGAACGTGGTCGGCATGCACTTCTTCAGCCCCGTGCACAAGATGCCCCTGCTGGAGATCATCCGCCACCCCGGAACCTCCGAGGAGACCCTGGCGACCACCGTCGAGGTCGGCCGCAAGATGGGCAAGACGATCATCGTGGTGAACGACGGCCCTGGATTCTTCACCAGCAGGGTGCTCGGCCCGTTCGTGAACGAGGCTCTCTTCCTGCTGCAGGAGGGCGCGCGCATCGAGCAGATCGACCGCGCGGTCACCGGCTGGGGCTGGCCGGTCGGGCCGATCGCCCTGCTCGACGAGGTCGGGCTCGACATCGCCCACCACGCCGGCAAGGTCATGGTCGAGGCCGCGGGCGACCGCGCCGCGCCGTCGCCGGTCTTCGACCTGATGATCAACTCCGGCCGCAAGGGGCGCAAGGGCGGCCGCGGCTTCTACGACTACAGCAAAAAGCCCAAGCGAGTCGACGAGTCGATCTACGAGCTCTTCGACTGGGAGCCGACCGAGATCGACGATCAGGAGATCATCGAGCGCACCTGGATGCAGATGCTCAACGAGACCGCCCGCTGCATCGAAGACGGCATCACCGACAACCCGAACGACATCGACATCGGCGTCATCTTCGGCTTCGGCTTCCCGCCGTTCCGCGGCGGCATCCTGCGCGAGGCCGACCGCCTGGGCGTGGATTACGTGGTCGGCAGGCTCGAGACCTACGCCGAGCGCGGCGGTGGAGAGCGCCTGGCACCGGCCCAGCTGCTGGTCGATATGGCGCAGAAAGGCGAGAAGTTCCACAAGGGCTGACCGCGGCTGCTCCCCAGCGCGAACGAGAAAAAGCCCGGGCCTAGCCAGGGCTTTTTCTTGCTCTCGGCCACGCGCTGAAAGCTAGGAGTCGACCACTTCGACCCCGCGCCAGAAGGCGACGTGGCCCTTGATCTTGGCGGCCGCCTCGAGCGGCTGCGGATAGAACCACGCGGCGTCGCCGTTGACCTCGCCGTCTACGACGACGTTGAAATACGATGCCTGGCCCTTCCACGGGCAGGTGCTGGTGGTGGCGCTGTCGCTGAAGTACTCGCGCCGCAGGGACTCCTCGGGGAAGTAGTGGTTGCCCTCGACGACCACGGTGTCGCTGCTTTCGGCGACGACGGTTCCGTTCCAGATAGCTCGCATGGGTCTCTAGGTCCTCATCGGTTGGGATGGAGAAGGCTCGACAGCCGTCCATGCTAGACGGCCAGCGCCAAAAGTCCAGCCGCTCCTGCAGCGCGCGGTCAGGCGCCTTCCGGCATCAGGTACCAAAGGGCGAGGTAGACCAGGATCCCCGGGAAGGCCGCCGAGAAGATGGACACCAAAACGTAGACCAGGCGCACGGAATCGGGGCTCCATCCGAGGCGTTCGGCGAGGCCTCCGCACACTCCGGCGATCATTCGGTCGTGTCTCGATCTCTGTAGGGTCATCGGCGCTCCTCCGGTGGGTGAAGTGAGGGTGACTCGCCGAGACCTACGCTCGAGAACGGCGAAATAATCGCTCCTCTCGCCGGCGCGCCGCTGCTATCCGGAGAACTACTCGACCGCGGGCTCTAGGAAACGCTCGGTCCAGTGGCCGTTGTCGATCAGCGTGACCTCCCCCTCGCGGGTTTCGGTGGCGATCACCGAGACCTCCGGGGAACCGAACATGATGTCGGTGTGGATGGTCGAGGCGTTGCAGCCGATAGCGGCTTTGTCGGACTCGCTCATCGACTCTCCACCCTCGATCGCCGTGGCGTAGGCCTGGCCGACCGCGACGTGGGGCCAGGCGTTCTCGTCGTAGAGCGTATGCTCGAAGAAAAGACCGCTTTGCGCGATCGGCGAGTCTTGGCCCACCAGGGCGAACTCGCCGAGAAAGCGCCCGCCCGCGTCGCTGTCGATCCAGCGCTCGAAGGACTCGCCGCCGCTTTTAGCCTGCACTCGCTCGATGCGCCCGGCGACAAAATCCATCACGAGGCCCTCGACCAGCAGACCCGACTTGGTGCGAAACGGCATGGTGGCCGCCAGGCGCCCCTCGGTCTTGCGGCGATCGGGAGTGGTGAAGTTCTCCTCGCTCGGCACGTTGGCGTTGAAGGTCTGCCCCGAGGCGGTCTGCTTGGAGCCGCCGAGCCAGCGCGCCTTGTTCGAGAACCCGACCCGCAGGTCGCTCTCGCCGCCGACCACCCGGATCTCGCGGATCTGCAGCTCGCCGAGCAGGCGGCGACGGGCGTGCAGGCAGCGATCCTTGGCGGCCGCGGCCTCCACGGCGTCCTCGCGATCGGCGTGAGTGAACGCGAAGACGTGACGCCACAGCTCGGCCGACGCCTCGGCCGAGGGCAGATCCGGAAAGACCAGCTGCGCCCACGCTTCGCTCACCGCTCCCGCCACCACCCAAGGGCACAGAGAGCGGTTGATCCCGTGGTGCATGAAGACCTTGCTCTTCTGGCTCGACGCCCGGGTATAGACCGCGTGGCGCTCCGGCCTCTGCGTCGCGAGATCCGGCATCAGGCGCGGTGCCTCTTCGCCGCGCAGGGAGATCAGGGCACCGCCGCGCGCCACGCATTCGTTGATCCACGAACGCTCTCGCTCGATCGCCAGCTCGATGTGCTCGGTATCGGCTCGGCGGATCAGCTGCTCGACCAGGTACGGATCGCTCATCGAGGTCGAGACGGAGGACGCGCCGGCGTCGTAGGCCGCCTCCGCCACCCTCAAGACCAAATCTCGATGGGCGGTCTCGCTCGAAACGTAGACGTGCTGACCCGGCACCACGCCGGCTCCGTGCTCGACCAGGATGCGGGCATAGCGATCGAGCCCGGCCTCCAGATCCATGGAAGGCTCGCTCGAGACTCGGTCAGGGCGTTGATTCATCGTGGACCTCCGGGCTTTGGAATGAATTCATTGCGGTCCTAGAACTCGATGCAGATTTTGCCGAGGTGCAGACCGCCGCTCATGTAGAAAAACGCCTCGCGACTCTCCTCGAAGGGGAACACCCGATCGACGACGGGCCGGATCCGGTGGCTCTCAAAGGCCCTCAGCATGTCCGAGAAGCTCTCCCTCGACCCCACCAGAATGCCCTGGATCCTGACGTTCTGCATCAGCACCGAAGTCAGGGCCAGCTGGGCCTTGGCGCCGCCGAGAATCCCGATCAGGCTGATCTCGCCGCCCAGGCGAATCGCCCGCAGGCTCTGCTCGAGGGTGTCGGCGCCGCCGACCTCGATCACGTGGTCGACGCCCCGGCCGTCGGTCAGCCGCTTGGCGGTCTCGCCCCACTGAGGGTCGCTCTTGTAGTTGATCTCGGCCCAGGAACCGAGATCGCGCACCTTCTCGAGCTTGGCGTCCTGGGAGCTGGTGACGATCACCCGAGCGCCCAGGGCGACGCCGAGCTGCAGCGCAAAAAGCGACACGCCCCCGGTGCCCTGCACCAGGACCACGTCGCCGGCGCGCACTCTGCCGTACACCGAAAGGGCGCTCCAGGCGGTCAGGGCGGCGCACGGCAGGGTCGCCGCCTCGACGTCGCTCAGGCTATCGGGCACGGGCACCACGCCGCGCTGATCGAGCACCATCCATTCGCTGAGGGTGCCGTCGAGCGGGCCGCCGAGGGTCGAGCGCACCTTGGCGCGGGTAGGCTCCCCGGAGTTCCAGCCTTGGGCGAAGACCGTGGCGACCCGATCACCGGCCGACAGATCCTCAACGCCGGGGCCGACCTCCTCGATCACCCCCGCACCATCCGAGCACGGGATGAGCGGCAGGGGCTGGCGCGGGTTGTAGCGGCCGGTGGCCATCAGCAGATCGCGATAGTTCACCGAGGCGGCGCGCAGCCGGACCAGCACCTGGCCGTGCCCGGGACGCGGCGCGGCGCGCTCGCCCGGCAGCAGATTCTCGAGGCCGAAGGCATCACGGATCTCGAAGACTTTCATCTCACGCCGACTCACATTCCGGCGGTCCTGGCGGACGGCGCCTCAGAAACTTTAGGGACTGCGGGCGGGGGGCGGGGTCGCCCGCGGCGGGCGGGGCCCAACTCGGGCGGACGCTGCCGGTTCAGGCGGCGCGCGCCGGCCAGGGTTCATCGACCGCCGCGGCGCGCTCCGCAGCTCCCATTGTACGCCGGTTTAATGCCCTTAGGGCCTTCAGCCCGTGACCGGTGCAGGCAAATAGTGAGGAACCGTGAGGCGCTCGAGCTGGGGCAAATCGTAGGTCGTCAGAAAGACGAGGACCCCGACGAGAAGCAGGACGACGGCCATCAGAACCTTCTCGCGGAACAGCGTCTCGGGCGCCTGGGCCACCGACTCATGCTTGAGGCCGACGCGCAGATACGCCGCGAAGAGGGCCGCAAAAAGAGGCATGGAGAGCAGATATTCGACGCGGTATTTGATCAGGAAGACAGCGAGAAAAAAGGCCGCCAGCTGGGCGTAGAGAAAGCCCGAGATGAGCAGACTATTCTCCGTGTAGGTGCGGAACGAGCGGCGGTAGAGGCCGAGAGCCTGGCGCCCCGCCGTCTTTGACACGGTGCGGAACTCGGCGAAGCGCTTGATCGCCATCAGGAAGGCGCCGCCCATCCAATAGGCCAGGAGCAGGCTCGAGGGCGGCAGGGTCTGCGGCCACACCATGGCCCAGCCCAAGGTCAGGCGCAGCGGGTTGTTGATCGCCTCCGAGACCACGTCGAGATAGGCGCGATCTTTGGTCCGGACCCCGGGCACGTTGTAGACCAGGCCGCTGAGCAAAAAGAGCCCCGAGGTCACGAGAAAGAGATCGGACACCCGGGCGGCGAGGGCCAGACCCAGGGCGGCGAGAACCAGGTACTCGCCGATCACCACCGCGCGCGAGACGTCTTTTTGCACCGCGGGCCGCTTCGACTTCACCGGGTGATGGCGATCGAAGCGCAGATCGAGCCACTCGTTGAGAACATAGTTGGCCGAAGCGACGGCGCACGCTGAGAGCATGCCGAGCAGGACCGGCAGCACGAGCTCTCGCGGCGAAGACGGTGGATTGAGGATCCAGGCCAGGGCGATACCCGGGACGACGAAGATGTGCTTCGTCCAGTGGTCGGGTCGCGCCATCGCCACGTAGTCACGCACGGTCGCGACCGGCCGCGCGGCGGGCACGTCGAACGAGAAGACTCCGGACTCAGGCGCTTGGACTCGCATCATGCCTCCATAGTAAAGCGTCTAAATGCTATTGTCGCATGAATATACGGTGAAGGGCCACCCGCCGCGGCGGGCTCGGCCCTCTCCCCTGTTAGCATCTTCGATCCCGGCCGGTCCGCGGACGCCCGCTTTCGGCCGATAAGCTTTCACGGCCTCCTGGATCTCTACATGAGCCGCCGTCTTCTGTGCTTTCTTGCTCTGGTCCTCATCGTCGCCACCGGCGGCGCGCTGCGCCTATGGTACGCCTCGAGCCAGCTGCATCCCCATCGGTTCGAAGATGAGCGGTACAGCCTGCAAAACGTCCGCAAAATTTTCCTGACGGGCGATCTCCAGCCGGCGAGCGGCTACTACCCGTCGCCGGTCTTCAACCTGCCCCAGGTCTGGGCGCTGCGGGCCAGCGAGGGGGCCCACGCGTTCACCGAGCGCCCGGCTTTCGACGCCGTGGACCCGGATGGAAGGCTGCGGCCCACCGGAATTCTGCTCACCCGCGGCGTCGAAAGCCGGGCGCTCGGTGAACGCGTGGGCCCCCTCGCTGGCCCGCAGCGCCCAGACCTGGGGCAGGTTGAAGACCGGCGACGGGTAGT
>JBCCLG010000142.1:0-9429 GCA_039027015.1 Acidobacteriota bacterium
ACATCGCATCGCCGCTGCGCAAGGTCCACGCTCACTAGAAACTCACCCCCCTCGCTATCGAGTGAAAGCTGGGAGCCCAGCGGGGACCCGTCGGAGGCGAAACGGCGCGCCCGAACATCCCAGCTGGAGGAGGCTTCACGGCTCCAGGCCACCAAAAAATCGCCGCTCCCGTTCGAAATGTCGACGGCGGCGCCGAATTGATTTTCCGCTGAGCTCGTGTGAATCCGAAAATCATTGCCGATGGGGTTGCCGTTCGACTCGAAGCGGCGACCGCGCACGTCCCGGTCGCCGGCGTTCCGGAAGCTGTCCCAGACGACGACGAAGCCGCCGGCGGAGTCCATGGCGGCGGCGGGATGGCTCTGGTCGTTCGCGGTGGAGGTAATGACCCGGAATTGGGCCCCGACGGCGGTTCCGTCCGGGTCGAAACGCTGCCCTTGGATCTCGCGGCCGCTGGCCGTCGGACCACCGGCCCAGACCACGACGAAGCCCGCGTCCGACCGAGCCACCGAGGGTTGATATTAGTTACCCGTCGTGTAGGAGTTCACAAGGAATTGGGAGCCTATGGGGGAGCCATCGGAGGCAAAGTTTCGGGCCTGGATACTCGAGCCGTCCCTATCCACCGAATCGCCGACGCTGAGCCAGACCACCGTGAAGTTCCCGGAATCATCCGCAGCGATTTCCGGATAGGTCTGCAAATCGTTGGTGTAGGTGTTGACCTGGAAATCCGTCGAAGACATCGCATGATGTCGAAAGTCCAAAAATTTTCATCGAAGTCGATCGAACCTGCGCATGTCTCAATGGACGCATCCGACCCGAGGGGAGCCGCCGAGCCCCGCGATGATGAAGTTTCTGGAGAATACGCATGTCGCCTGAAGAATTAGAGCACCACCTTCAAAACTGCGACCCGGATCGCCGCGACTTTCTCAAAACGCTGATCCTCGGTTCGGCCTACGCCACACCCATCGTCACCTCCTTCGGCATGGGCGGTCTAGGGCGGCCCCGGCGGAGGCCTCAGTCGGCGGCTCGCTGTCCAATCTCTGCAGTAGCGTGCCGGGCAATTTGGGGTCTGCGGACGTCGTCATCAACAAGGTCTCGAGTCCGCGCCGGGCCACCGCAGGTGCGTTGCTCTCTTATTTCATCGAGGTCTACAACTGTGGGCCGGATCCGGCGCCGGGTGTCGATGTCACCGACTCGCTTCCCTCCGGGACCTTTTTCGTGAGCTCGAGCCAGGTCGAAGGCGTCAGCAAATTCATCATCTCCAACCCTCCGGTCGGCTCCGAAGGCGGCGACTGGAGTGCCACCCTCGACGAAATGGCGGTCGGTGAATCTGCACGCTTTGAAATCATCGTGAGGGTAGCCCCATGACTCGCTTCACCCGGATTCGTTCAAGCCTCCGCACCGGCCTCAGCGACCAGCGGAGGCCAACGCGGGCTTCCTCGGTAGCCCTGGCGGCCGGCTTGGTGGGTCTCTGCGTTCTTTCGGCACTTCCGGTTTTCGGCGGAAGACAACTCGTCAATAGAGCTATCGTCAGTAACGATACCGATAGCGACAACATCTCCGAGGTGATCACGCCCGTCAGGGTTGAAACGGACCTCGGTCTTGTCGCTTCCGTCGATCCCAATCCCGCTTCGGGCGCCTTGCTGACTTTCTCGTTCATGGTCGAAAATTTCGGCCCCTCAGAATCCAGCTTCTTCACTGTCGAGCTGAGGTTCCCTGACGAAGTGAATTTCGCCTCGTCACCGAATGAGCAATGCGGCCCAGATTCCAACGGCGCTATTTGCGGATTCAGAAATCTACCGCCGGCGACATCGGTGGCATTTGAGGTGACCATGACTTTCCCGGGGGACTTCAGAGGGCCGATCGACGGCCTCATCAGGGTCGTCGCAGCCGACAATGATCCGGTCCTGCCCAATGATCAGGTCGAATTTTCGATCCCCGTCGAACCGCCCCTTTTCTTCGACGACTTCGAAGACGGCACCACCGACGCCTGGGGCGCCTCTTCCCGGGGCCCTGGCGGGGGGTGACCGCACCTCCGGCGAACGTCGTGGGGCGAGAAGCCGTCGAGTGGAGAGGGCCTTAGGATTCGGGCACCGTGCTGGCTATGATTTACACTCGTTTAATGACCGCCGATCTTGAGATTCCGGTTTCGGCCTTGCTTGAGCGGTGGCAGGGCGGAGATGAGGCAGCGCTCCATTCTTTGGTGCCGCTGGTCTATGAAGAGTTACGACGGTTGGCGGGCGCGCAGGTCCGGCTACAAGACAGGGCGTCGCTGCAGCCTTCGGAGCTCGTAGCCGAGGCTTACTTAAAGCTGGTGGAAATCAAGTCGGTGAGTTGGAGAGGCCGAGCCCACTTCTTCTCTCTTGCCGCTCGCACCATGCGCACGGTTCTCGTCGACCGCTACCGGCGACGTCATGCCGAGCGCCGAGGTGGTCATCGCACGATGCTCACGCTGAGCGAAGGCGTCGTGGGCTCGGGCCCGAAGCAGCTCGAGCTTGACCGCCTCGACGACGCGCTCAAAGAGCTCGAAGCCCTCGATGCTCGACAGGCGGAAATTGTCACGCTGCGTTTCTTTGGTGGTCTCAAGGGAGAAGAGATAGCCGAAGTGCTCGGGATTTCACCCCGTACCGTCAAGCGGGAGTGGGCCGTGGCCAAGCTCTGGCTTTATAAATGCCTGGCCCGCGCCGACTGAAGCGTCCGTGGCTTCCTGCCTTGGCTTCAAGACCTCAAACCCTCCAACCGCGAACCGGCTTTCACAGGGCCGACCCACCAGGGAGTCTCAGTCACGGCAGGCACCGAGCACCTCCGTAGAGAAGCGTCCGAAGGCTGAGTAGCTTCCAGAAACTACGCCGGAGCCCGAGGGCGAGAAGTCAAACACGAGCGTGCCGAAACTCAGATTGGACATCAGCTCCTCGATCGCCAGCTGGCGAGTATGGAATCGGTGAAACACCGAACGCTGCCCCACCTCGACGCCACGCTCGTCGAAGATCGTCACGTTGAAGGCGACCTGATCGGCCTCGCGTGGCGGATCCCGCAGCACAACATTGAAATTCGAGCCGCTACCGAAATCGACCACCCGGATCTCTTGAGTCTGGCAGAAGGCCGATGGCGGTACGAGCCGCTCGCCCGCGGCGAAGTCGTTGGTGAAATCGACCCGGGAAAAGTCGCCGGTTAGATTCGCCACGCCAAGGACGTTCTCGGTGAAGCTGAGTTCACGGACGACGATGAAGCCCGCCGCGCGGCCGTCCCCGTCAGGGTCGAGACCGGCGGTGTCGAGGTTGATGTTGACCGGACGCGTTGCCCTCGGCTCGAGCACAAAACGATCGGCCCTCAAGGGGCCGTCTTCGATTCGACCGGAACCAAAGTAGGCAACCTCGAGGCCGAGCTGCTCGTCTGTCGTATTGCGGGCGGCGAGCAAGGTCGCGTCGGCCGGATTCGACGTATCGAGCTCAAAGCGGGGCACCACCAGGCCGTTCCAGCGTGAGTCGAGACCGCAGATTTGCATCGCGAGACCGAAGTCGACGCTGCCCCACTCGGAACCGGGGGCAGAGGCTGTCGAAGCCGCGCTGCGGGCCGACCCAAAATTGACCCCGCCGATCAGGCCAATGACATCGCTGTCCGGCGAGTCGTGGAAGATCTCGAGCCAATAGTCCGGCGTGCTGAGATCAAGCTGGACGGGCTCGTCCAGGCGCAGCAGCCAACGATATTCGACCAGTCCATCGGTAGACGAAGTGGCGCCGGTCGCTACCCTCGAAACCGGCGTGGCGTTCTGCACCGAAAAGGCGCCTGCCGGCAGATTGGGAATGAAATCGTTGATGTGAAAGGCGACCGTCCAATGCTCGAGCTCCGGCACCCTCTCGTCGAGGTAGTAGCCCCAGATGACGATTTCGGTAACCAGCATCGCGCGTTCGATAGAGAAATTCTCGGCGCGCACCAGCTGGTCGGTTTCACACAGGCCACAGGTCGACTCCGAGGCGATGCCTTGGCCGGTTGTGGACGGTTGGTCGAAAATCAACTCGCCGGTGCAAAAGGACTGCGCCTTCGCGGCAGGGCTGAAAGCCAGGAATAGAACCAGCGTCAGCAGGTAGACTTTGACCGAGAGGGATCGGGTCGAGATCGAACGGACCGAGACAAACATACGGGGCTCCGAAGCTGATTCCGAGGTGAGGCTGAAAGGGGTCGGATACGGGTGATCAATCACGGCAGACTCCATTCACTTCGGTCGAGAAACGGCCGAAGGCGGAATAGCGTCCGGTGACCACACCACCGCCCGAGCCGCCAAAATCGAAGATCAAGGTTCCGAATGAAAGATCCTCGGTCAGCTCTTCGATCGCGATCTTTCGCAGGTTGTAGCCGTTGCCGGCGACCTCCTCTTCGGCGACGAGGTTGCCCGCCTCGTCGAGGATAGTCACCGTCATGGCGGCTTGCGGCGAAAACACGCCCTCACGCAGCAGGACGTTAAAGTCTGAGCCGCTGCCGAAATCGACCACTCGAATCTCCTGCTTCCGGCAGAATTCATCCGCTTCGATCATGCGTGAGCCGGCAGCGAAGTCATTGGCAAAATCGACGCGAGAGAAATCACCCTCGAGATCATCCCAGGTGCCGTCGGCCTCGGAGATGATGATGAAACCCGAGGAGACCGGCTCCCCGTCGAAGTCGAGGCCCGAGACGAGGCCGACGTTGACCGGCAAGGTTTGCCCAGGGTTGAGCTCGATCTCATCCACCCGCAGCGGCCCGTCGGAAAAGGAGTCGCCGTAGTAGGAGACGCGGACCGTCCGACCGCTTAAGGTATTGGTGTTGCGTACGGCAAAAAGAGTTGTGTCATCAGGATTCGACTCGTCGATTCGGAAGCCCGGCACGATCAGCCCGCCCCAACCGGCGTCGAAACCGCAAGCCTCGAGAGCGATGTCAAACTGAGGCAGGATTTCCCAGAGGGCTCCCGGGGCCGTCCTCGAGACGGCGAATCCTTCGGCGCCGTTTCCGATTTGCAGCGGCGCGCTGCCGAGCACAGCATCGGTGGTCGCCGTAGGGGAATCGTGGAAGGCCTCGATCCAGTAATAGCCGGCTCGCGCAAGGTACACGGGCTCATTCAAGCGCAGTCTCCAGCGGTATTCGTTGTTCTCGAGGCTCACCTCACCGGTGGCCTCTCGACTGAGCTTCGTCAGCACTTGCCTGGAGAGCACAAACTCCGGCTGCGTCGCCTGGACCAGCGAGTCCTGGCCATGAATCGTCACCGTCCACGTCTCCGCCGGGGGTGGCTCATCCAGGGGCAGATAGGTGCCCCAGAGGATCACCTCGGTCAGGTAACTCTCCCGAGCCACAAAGAAACCTTCCGCCGGCACAAAGGCTGCTTCTGCGCACTGCGAGCACGTGGACTCAGCGACGACACCGAATTGCCGATTCGGCGGGTTCGATTGGAGCTGCAGGTCGGTGCAAAACTGGCCGACCTGGGCTTTGCCAGGCGAGGAAGAGCCGGACGACGGCCCCATAGGGTCGGTGGAGATTCCGGGGCCGGCGTCCGGGGCCTGGCTATTCGGATGTGCGAAGATTTGGGCGCCGACCGGTTGCGGCCCGGCGCGGAATAATTTGGATAAGGGTAGGTCGGTCGAAGTCGGCCAATTCGGCGACGTCAGCAGCGCGCTCGTGAGCGCTAGGGCAGCAAGGGTTAGCATCGGCCATCCTTTTCAGCGGAGTTGAGTCGATCGCGAGGTGGGGCTACACCCACTGACTCGCAATCAAGCTAAAAAAGGGGCCACTCGAGTTTTGCGGATTCGTTCTCTAGAGCCTCAGGCGCCCTGCAGTCTCGGCGGGAAGGGGTGGTCCCGGCCCCTCGTCGCGTAGCAACCGCTCCAGCTGCGCGATCTGATCGAGGGCGATATCACGCGCCTCGGTATAGGTCTCGGGCTGCTCTTCGGCGGCCTTTTCTAAACCGGCGACAGAACGCCGCATCATGGTCATGGCAGGCGCTCGGTATTCGTTGCGCAGCAGAAAGAGCCCGAGCTGTAGATCGTCGATCGCCAGTTCGTGATTTCCCTCCGGCAGCACCTCGCGGCGCAGCTCCCAGACGTCGAGGCCGAGGCTCAGCGCTTCGGCGTGACGCTTCGCTTCAGCGAGCACGGTCTGGAGACTGCGCATTGCGTAAAGCAAGTCGTAGTCACGGTCGAGGTCTTTCAGAATGCGCACCGCCTCCCAGCCGAGCTCGATCCCTTCCGCTTCCTTGGCTTGAGCCAGGACAGGGTCCGAGTACTCGCGGGAGCACATCACCGCGCCTCGGTCCGCCATCGCCCGGGCGACGGTGCTGTGCTCCTCACCATAGAGCCGTCTGGCCATGTCCTCAGAACGCTTGAGAAGTTCTTCTCCTTTCTCGAAGCGTGCGAGGTAGTTGTAGGGCACCGAGAGAGCGTAGAGGGCATCGACCAATTCAGGATGATCGCCTTGGAATTGGTTCTCCGAGATCGCCAAAGCGCGTTCCTGGACCTGGATCGCCTCCTCGTAGCGGCGCATATTGATGTAGGCGTGGCTCAAGTTTCGGGACGGTTCGAGCAATGCCGGATCGTCTGGACCGAGCACCTGCTCATAGATCTCGATCGCTCGCTGTGCATCTTCCGCTCCCTCCAAAGCTTGGCCGCCTCCTTTATTGTGCATCCAGGCGCGACTCGTGAGCAGGTCCGCAATTTCGCGAGAAGCCTCGCCGTGGGTCAGGCGCGCCTGCTCGAGCGCCTGATTCAAGCGGGCCAGGCCTGTTTCGGCCTCTCCCATCGCATGCTCGGTCTCCGCCAATCGGCGCTGGCTCTCGAGCAGTGCGGGATCTCCCGGTTCGAGCACCTCAGAACGAACGGCCAGGGCCTCCGTCAGCAGTTCGCGGCTGCGCGGCAGGCGGTCGAGGTGCATGTCGACGACGCCGATGGTGTGCTGCAACCGAGCCCGCGCGAGCGGCAGGTCGCTCAGCTCGTTGTCGAGCCGGAGCACGCCCATCTCTAAAACTTCCGAAACCGTCAGCTCGCGTCCCCGAGCCTGGGATGGGTCGGCGGACTCGATGAGATCGACGAGGAAGTCGAGAGATGTTTGCGCCTCGAGGCGCGCGGCCTCCGTGCGCTGGGCGCCGCGGGCGATGAAGAAAGACTGGGTGGCGAATATCGCGGAGGCGATGGCGAGCGCGGCGAAGGCCCAGCGCCTGTGCCGGACGGAGCGCCGCTGACGTGGAAGATCCAGAATTCGGTCCATTTCTTGGAGGGCGTCGCGCGCCGTCGGCCGCAGCTCGGCCTGGGGCGACTTCAGCCGCCGCACGAGCTCGGTGACTTCCTCCGGGGCGCCGGTGAGCGGCCGAGACTCCGCCCGAGCGCTACGCTCGAGCAGGCCGCTACCGGGCTCGAAAGGCAGCCTGCCCTCGAGCATTTCCTGAAGGACCAGGCCCAAAGCGTACAGATCACTCGCCGCCGTCGCTGTCTCACCCCGAGCTTGTTCCGGCGCCATGTAGCCGAGGGTGCCGACCACGGCGCCGTCCGCGGTTGCCAGCGGCTGAGTTGGAGCCGACTCCCCACGGGCGGCCGTTTGCGAGCGTTCAGCGGACGGCTCCAGCCAAGAGTCGGTTCGGGCCAGGCCGAAATCCAGCACCTTCACCGTTCCGCTAGCGGAGATCAGCACATTTTCCGGCTTGAGGTCGCGATGGATGACGCCATTTTGATGCGCAGCCTCAAGCGCCCTGCCGATCTGCGCCGCAACGGACAACGCCTCCGGTAGCGGACCGGCGTGAAGGCGTGCGCGCAGGGTCTCCCCTTCGATCAACTCGAGGATCAGGAGATCGTAGTCATCGCCCTCGAGAAAATCGAAAACTTGACAAACGTTCGGGTGGTGCAGCCCGCCGAGGGTTTGCGCCTCGGCGAGAAAGCGCGTCCGTTGGCTTGGAGAGAGCCTCAGCGCCGCGCGAATCAGCTTGATGGCCACCGGCCGCTTCAGCGTCTCGTCGAAGCCAGCGTACACCTCGCCCATGCCCCCTCGACCGAGCAGACCCTCGATCCGGAAACGGCCCAGCCGAGAGCCGGGTTCCAAAATCTTCTCGGGGACCTCAGCGTCGAGCAGGCTTGGGCTGTGCTCCAGGAAACTCCGGGTCATCAGCGGCCCGAGCGCCAGCAGCTCCTCCACCTCCCGCCGGACCGAATCTCCCTCGGAGCAGGCCGCATCGAGGAAGGCTGCTCGCTCGTTGGCTCCGAGATCGACAACCTCGAGCAGGACATTTTTGATTCTTGCGTAGCGTTCTGGATGCACCCGCCATCCTCTCCTTGTTGGATGAAGAGAGCCAGTCGACCTGGCCGAGGCCCCGTCTGGATGATCGGGAGGTTCTCGCAGACAGGCCCTCTCCGGCGACTGTGCTGCATCACGCGCCAGACTATGCCTTGTCCAGTATTCGCTCTCTCATCGCTACTCTATCCCCGCAGGATCTCCGCAGCTTCAGAGATCCAGAGGCGACTCTACAACCAGCTGTTCGAGGCGCCTCAGGAGCGGAATCAAAGGACTCCGCCCTCGCCGGCGGGCCTTACCGACGACAGCGAGCTTCTGGGAAGAGCCTTTGCCAGCCATCGATCAAGGCTCCCAGGCGGAGAGATCGCCGGTCTCGAAGCCATCGCCGAAGATCATCGCGCCGAGGATGGCGACGCGGATGCCTCGGCCTGCCCGGTCGAGGCTGCCGGAGTCGTAGCCTGGATTGCCGATCAAGAGGTCGAGCTCGGTGCGTCCGAGCCTTCGCGGGCTCGAAGTCATGACGACACTGGTGCCAAAGGCGCCAAATGAGTTGCCCGAAACGCTGAGGTCAATGACCTGCTGGGGCACTAGCCCTGCGGACGTATCGTTGATCACCGCGATGGCGCCCGCGCGGTTGAAGAAAGTTGTATCGGCTCCCGGAATGCCGACGACCATTTCGCCGAAGCTGTCGAGGTCGTAGTCTGCGACGTCGATGGCGCTGCCCGTGAGCTGCCCGGAAGCGGCAGCAGGTAAGCCGAGGTCGTCCGCGAACTGGCACTGCCGCTCAGCCTCGGGGCCGTTGAAGATCTGGATGCAGCCCGTGTCGCCAAGGCCGTCAGACTCGCGGTCTTCCCGCGGCGTACCCACCATGAACCTTGCGATGCCGGGACCGAATTGACCGTAGTGGACAACTGAGCCAAAGAGATCTCCGGTCTCTGCTGTATCGCCGACGAAGCCGTCGCCTTGGTGGCTGAAACCGCCGGCAATGATTTCTGGACGCGCTCCGGGAGCACATGGATCGCCAACCCGCCAGAGGTTGTCCCACGCCGCGCCGGCGTCGACCACGGAACCGATATCTTCCCGAGGCGCTCCGATGGCGATGCGGAAGGTGTTGGGGATGGTGCCAACGGCGTCGAGGCTCGAACCCCAAGCATCGCCGGCTTCGGCCACGCCGGCGACGCCGGGAGTGTCTTG
>JBCCLG010000143.1:0-9415 GCA_039027015.1 Acidobacteriota bacterium
GAGTCTTCCACCCGGTGATAGCGATTAATCGGAGAGTCGGGCACTCCGTTCATGATCACCAGGGCGCCGCCGAAGCGGTAGCCCTCAAGACCGATCAGATAATTGTTGCGCACGGTTTGGCGCTTGTTGATCACCCGAATGCCGCCGGTGTGGTCGACCCCGTTGCCCAGGAAGAGATTCCCCTCGACCCGGGCATCGTTACCGTGGCGCAGGGTGAGCGTGCCTCGGGACTCGAAGAACACGTTGCCTCGGAAGGTGTTCTTCCCAGACTTGCTGGAGATGATCTCCACCTCTCCATCGCAGCGCTCGAAATAGTTATTCTCGACGCGCGTGAAGGAGTCGGTCAGGGAGTACTTGCTGGTTCCGATGCGCAGGGTCTCGCCGCCGTTAGAGCCGAGCACCGGGCGCGGTCCAAAATAATTATGGTCGATCAGATGGTGGTTCTCTTGGCTCGCCTCGGAGTCGAGGCGCACCGCCATGGTGACCCCCGAGTTGCTCTTTCCCGCCAGATAGCTGTGATCGAAGCGGTTGTGCCTGCCGTACATCAAGACCCAGAAATCGGTCTCGAATCGCTCCGGATTGTTGAAGTGATCGATCACCACTTCCGTGACGCGGGAGTGCGAGGCCAGCTCGCGGCTGTTCTTACGAAAGGCGATCACCGCGCGGGTCGGCGTGTGTCCGTCTTTGAAGACGAGGCCGGAAACCACGAGATGCTCTCCGGCCAGGCGCAGATTGGAGCGGCCCGTGAGAAAAACCTTGCCTTTCGTTTGGGCGGTGAGCGTGATCGGCTGCCCGGGGAGGCCCCGGGCCGAAAAGACCACCTCGAAGTCGCGCCACTCGCCGTCGGCTAGAACCACCGTGTCGCCCGGCTCGAGTTTTTCGCTCGCCTCGCGGTACTCAGCCTGCGTGCGAACCATCCACGACCGCTGGGCTAGGGCGGGCGTCGCGGCCGCGGTGAGAGCCACGGCCGCTCCGGCGGCGAGGAGAACAGCGGTCCTCGCCGAAAGGGCCTGCCTCTTCGAAAGATTTTTCACCTGGAACTCGCTTCTCGAGTCGACGCGTCAGAGGAGGTTTCGTCGTCGAGAGATCACAGGCGGTATCGCAGCCCCACGAAGTAGCGCGGGCCGTAGGAGTTCAGCTCCGACAGGTTGCCGGAGACCGGGATGAACTGCTTTCTAGGCTCGTCAAAGAGGTTGATGCCTTCGACCTTGAGGGTCAGCTGTTTGCGCAGCTTATACGACGCCTTGACCTCGACGACCTCGGTGTCGTCGACGAATCGAATGAGCCCGGGCGTGCTGATGAACTGCTGGAAATACTCGCTGCGGTATTTGTAGATCGCCGCCAAATCAAACCGGGAGGTCTCGTAATACACCTGCGCCGAGAAAACGTGCTCGGAAAGACCGAAGATCTCGGCCGGGGCGACGATTCCAACCCGCTCTGAAACGACGTTGCCGGCTTCGTCGAGCACCAGCGAGGCGCCGAAGTTCTGGTCTTCGAACTCGAAGTCGGAGGAGGCGTAGTTGTAGCTCGCCTTGACGCCGAATCCGCTCCAGAAGGGCGAGGCGAGGTAGGAGAAGCTGTGGGAGCCGGTGAACTCGATGCCGAAGATCTCGCTCGAGTCGGTATCGGTCCGTGAGGTGGTCACGTCGACTAGAAAGGGCTGGCCGTCAATGGCGAATTCCTCGACCCTCTGCGTGTTTTCAAAGCCGCCCAAAAAGCGCTTGTAGTAGGTACCCACCGCCAGAATCGTGTCTTTATTCGGGTACCACTCGAGGGCGAGATCGAGATTCCACGAGGTGAGCGGCTCGAGGTCCGGGTTGCCCGAGGCGCCGGAGGCGGTGCCCTCGAGGTCGTTGATCGAGGTCGGATCGTCGCCGTCGTTAACGGCGAGGCTGCGGCCGAAGCCGAGGTCCGCCGGGTCAGGACGGGACAGGCCGCGGAAGATTCCGAGCCGAAAGATCGTCTCGGGGGTTACGTCGATGGTGGCGCTGAAGCTCGGAAGAAGCTCGGTGTAGCTGCCGCCGCCGACCACCGAAAAGAAGTTCTCCCTGTCTTCGTTGACCTCGAGGGTGCCGTCGGGATTGGTCGAGGTCGTGAAGGTGGTGCGCAGGCCGGTGGAGTCGACGTCGGTGTTGACGATCCGCAGACCGAAGTTGCCCCGCACCTGCTTGCCGAAAATCTCGCTCACGTAATTCGCCTGCAAATAGGCGGCGTACGTCGTCTCCTCGACGTCGATATTGGCGGTGCTGGGCTCCGGATCGGGGAAGGCCCACGGCTCACCGATGAACCGATTGGCTAGGCACAGGGGGTCGAAGCTCGCGAAACTGCTGCCCGTTCCGTCGGCCAGAACATTGCCGTTTTCATCGACGTTGGTCACCAGGTTCTGGCCGTTGCTCGGCCCCGAGAGAAAGTCGCTTTCGGGAAAGATCGCGTTGCGGCAGGCGAGGCTCACCGCCTCGATGGCGCTATCAGAAAAGGTTCGCTGATCGCGCACCCGAGGGAAGCTCTGAAACTCGAGCTCCGACGCCCGGACGCCGCCGTCAAGGCGGTAGATGGCTCCCCAGTCGGTCTGCAGCTCGAAGTCGCCGCGAATCGAGCGGATGGTGTTGTCGCGGGCCTGGTTGAGGTCGATTCGGGTTCGCGCGTTGTCCGCGAAAAGGTCGGCGTTGGTGACGTCGAAGTCGGTGAGAACGACCGTGAAGACGTCCGACCCGCCGCCGGACAGGGTGTATCGCGCGTCGGGTCGATCGGTGCCGGCCGGAGTCGGGTTGCCGAAGATGTCGCGAGGCTCAGACTGCAGGCGTGTCTGCACGATGTTTTCGCGACGGCTGGTGTCGGAATAGGCCGCGTCGAAGGAGAGCTGCAGCCGGTCGTTCGGGTCGTAGGTCAGGCCCAGGCCGATGGCGGTGTATTCCTCGAGCCGCTCCTGGAAGGTGCTGTTGGTTTCGATGCGGCCGTTGTTCTGGAAGAACTGGACGCTGCCGTCGGGCGACGCAATCAGGCCTTCCGGGTCGATCCGGCGCTGCTCGGCGAAAACCAGATCGTTGCGGATCTCGGTGAAGGTGCGGTCGGAATATTGGGTGTCGAGGTAGAAGTCGAGCCTGTCGTTGGGCTGCCACTGAAACGCCGCGAAGAAGGCGTCGCGCTCGTCGTCGGTGATGTTCTGGCGATAGGAGCGCTGGCTCGGAACGAAGATGAAGGGAGCGTTGGCGTCAGGAGCCACGCCCGTCGCGGGATCGACCTCCAGCACCAAATCGCCGCGCCCGGAGTCGCAGTTGCCGCTGGAAAAAACCCCGGCTGAAACCGAGGGATCGTTGCGGCAGTCGCGGTAGGTGCTGCTCGAGCGGGCCTCGGACTCGGGGTTCGTGGTCACGTTGCGCTGAAACCCCAGAGCGATGCCGAATCTATCGCCGCCCTTGGACTTGAACTGATCGATATAGCTGAAGGTGCTGCGGGAGCCTAGGTCACGCTCGGCGATGTTGATGTTGTCGTTATCCGGGTTGTAGGCGCCCTTGAGCTCGAAGAGCAGGCTGCGATCGGTTCGGTCGAGGGGCCTCGCCGTTTCCAGCTCGATCTGACCCGAGACTCCGCCCTCGATCAGGCTCGCCTGCTGGGTCTTGTACACCTTGATGGTGTTGAACAGCTCGGAGGGAAACTGGCTGAAGTTGACGGATCGATCGCCGCTGCCGTTGGTCGCCTCGCGTCGGTTGATCGTCGTCGCGCCCAGGAACGGGCCGAGTCCGCGGATGGAAACCTCCGTCGCTCCGCCCTGCTCGCGGTGCGACGCGACGCCGGTCAGAGTCTCGAGGGCTTCGCCGATGGAGAGCGCGGGAATGTCGCCGATCTCCTCGGTGGTCAAGGCTTCCACCACCAGGTCGGAGCTGCGCTTTTCCTGGATGGAGCTTTGGATCGTGTAGCGGGTGCCGGTCACGACGATGGCCTCGTCGACGGAGGTGCTCGGATCCGCCGACGGGGTGGCATCGGAGCCGGACTCTTCGCCTTCCGAGTCCCGGTCGCGATTCTCGGTCACGGCGATGGTGTCGTCGCCGTTGAACACGAAGCCCAGGGGAGAGGAAGAGAGGAGGACGGTGATGGCCTCCTCCGGAGTGTGGGAGCCGGCGACGCCGGGCGACTCGAAGTCGGCCACGAGCTCCGTGGCGTAAAGCACCTGAAGATTCGACTGATCCGAAAAGGCCCGCAGGGCGGAGCTCAACGGCTGCGCCTCGATGTCGAACTCGACCCGCTCCGCGTCTGACGCTTCTTGAGCCCCTAGCGGAACCGTGAGCAACAGAGCGAATGCCAGAAAAAAAGCGCGTGCGAGAGGCAGAGACGAGTGCATGAAGCACCTCCGATCGAGCGAGAGGTCGTGCGTTCGGCTTCGCTATTGAGCGATGCTGCGGGTGTTTCCTCTGTTGAACGCACCTCGCTGCAAGACCCGACAAAAAATCTTCGGCGATTTTCGCGGAGGTCCCGGAAGCGGCCTCAGCAGCCCCTGCGAGCGGCCCCGACTCCCTGCCCTTCTCAGCGCCTCAGCGCCGCGGTTTTTTGACTCGCGGGTTGAGCACCGCTCGGACCAGCGGATCGCCCTCGAGCCTGACGATCCATCGCCAAATCCGCTCAAGCGCCGCGGCGGCGGCCCGATTCTCCGGGGATCTTTCCAGCCACTCCCGATAGGCGCCGCGGTCTTCCTGGCTCACCTGCTCGGCGCGGAGTCGCGCCATCCACTTGGCGGCCGTTTTAAATTCGCCGCTTGACATCGCGTGTACTCCGGATACACCCGGTCGAGGATCGACCGCGGTTCACAACAGCCGCGGTTCTGGAGTAGACCGCGCCCTACGGTGAAGTAGAACGCAGCGCAGCGCGCAACCCGTCAAGAAAGGCGCCGAACGGCTAGCCGGACTTTTGAAGCAGAAGCTCGTCGCCCCGCCTCTCGACATGAATCGGCAGGGAGTTTTCAAGGGCGAAAATCAAGGACTCCACGTCGGCCAGACGGTCGATATAGAAAACGCCGCTGACCTCGGTCGATCCCAGTTCAGCCGAGCCGAGTCTGAGGCTCACCGGCGTGTAGCGATCGAGCTCGGCCACCGCCTCCCGCAGAGGAGTGCTGTCGAAAACGACCCGGCCGCTCCTCCAAGCCTCGATGGCCGACATGGCCTCCGACGAGGGAACCGAGCTTGGCCGGGCCTTCAGGGGCCACGAAATGGCTTCGCGGTCCGTCAGCTCGAGGCGAATAGGCTCATCGACCGGCTGAGAGGGTGGCGATTCACCTTGAGCACCGGCGCCATCGGACTCCTCCGCCTCCTTCCGGGAGGGCGCCGCGGGCTGGCCCGGGGCTAGGGAGGTGACGGCCACCCGACCCTCGATCACCGTCACGCGGGTGTCCTCACCCCGCACCAGCACGTCGAATTTGGTGCCGAGAACGGTGATCTCCTTATCCCCGGCGGTGACGATAAAGGGCCTTGAGGGATCCGGAGCAACGTCGAAAAACGCCTGGCCACGCTCGAGCTGCACTCGGCGGACCCTGTCCTTCAGCGACACCTCGAGCCGGGTCGACACGTTCAAATGCAGCCTGGAGCCGTCGCCCAGGTCGACCACCCTCTGCTCGCCGTTGGCGGTCTGGTAGCTCTCGCTCGCCCCGAGGATTTGCCACAGGAGGAGTGAAGCGACCGCGATCGCCAAACAGACGAGGGCCGCAGACCCCAAGCGCACGAGCGGCAGGCCCCGCCAGAAGCCACTGGGGCGCGCGGGCGCCTGAAGGACCGACTGCACCAGCGGATCCGCCTCCAGTTCGCCCATCGACTGCCAGACCTGATCCAGCCGCTGCGCCGCCTCGCGGTTCGCCGGATCTTCCTCCAGCCACTTCTCGTAGCCGGCCCGATCTTCGGCGGTGCTTCGGTCGCTGCGAAGCCTCGCCGTCCAGTCCTCGGCGGATTGTGGGCGCTGCCCGGAAGCCATCATGAGCGAATGCTACCGGAGCCGCGGCTTGTGAGGGAGCGCTCGTGCACCCGTTTCAGGTGCAAAAGCGCAAGGCTGATTCGGCGCTCCACCGTCCGCTCGGAAACGCCGAGCCTCACCGCGATCTGTCGGTAGCCGTAGCTGCCGAAGCGGTGCAGGATGAAGACCTCGCGAATCTCCGGCTTGAGAGAGGAGAGCCCTTCGCGGAGCACCTCGACCGTTTCTTGGACGATCGCCTTTTGCTCGGTATCGTCCGCCGCCGGTAAATGAACCTCCGCGGGCGGCACGGAGGCCTCCACGCCTCGCGCCTCGCGGCGCCGATGCTGATCGATGAGGAGGTTGCGGGCGATCGTGAACAGGTAGGCCCGCTCGCGCCCTTCCGCGGCCTTGCGAGCTCCGGGCTGGGCCAATCGTAGAAACACTTCCTGGGCCGCGTCGCGGGCGTCTTCGTCAGACTTGAGGCGACGCCGGAAGAATTGAAGGAGCGACCTCTCGTGTTTCGCGAACAGCCGTTCGAGAAAAGAGGCGGTGCCGCTGAGAGCTTCGTTCGAAGCGATTCTCATGCGGTAAGAGGCCATCCAAGCCGAGAAGGTTTAGGAGGCAAGCCTTACCTTTCGCCAGCCGCGGTCTCCCGACGCGCAGCCGTGCAGAGGGTTCCAAAGCGTTTGTCCATCAACTCCCGACAAGCTACCATCCCGATCCCTTGGACCGCAACCGGGCCAGGATCGGGCGGTGCGGACCGGGTCCCCAGGAGCAGACCTAGAAAACGCCGTTGGAGTTTCGAATAGTGCCGCCGTAGACCAGCGAGTAAAGCCGCATCGCGCCGTCAATCGCCTGGATCGAGTCCCAGTGCTCCACGATGAGCCCATCCCGAAGCCGCCAGGTGTCGGTGATGTTAAAACCTTTCCTATCGTTGCCGCGGTGCGCCGCCTTCAGAGTCGCGTGCGAGTGAAAGACGACATGGTCTCCGTCGGCCAGGATCCGTCTGACGTCATAGCCGTAGTCGGGAAATCTCCCGGTGAAATCCTTGAGCAGGTCGACGAGGCCTTCGATTCCGTCCGCGATATTCCGGTTATGCTGGACGTAGGACCCGTTCGAGTACTTTTCCAAAACGCGGTCGAAGTCGTGATCGTTCATCACCTTCTGAACGAAGTCAGAAATGATTTCGACATTCGCGCTCTCATCCGCAGTCCAGTGACTTCTTTGCAGCGCCCTGAAATCTATTTGAAACGCGCCCATGTCCGAGGCTCCTTTCCGGTGGTCGTCGGTGGAACAGACGACCCCTCGAGTTTATTCCTCCACCGATGGGCTCCCATGACCGTCCTCCGCACAGCTGACCTCGAAGGCGGGCGCCCTCAAGGCCTACGCGGAAGCGCGACGCAGCCGGAGCGCCCGCCCCATAAGCGGGCCTGGATCGAGCCTAAGATCGCGCGGCTTCAGTCTGAAGCCTAGCCGCCGGCAAGGCAGAAGAGGAGGCTCAGGCGCCCCCGGTCCACGGATTGAGCTCTTCGTAGGGCGCGTCGATCTCAAGGTTTTCTCCCAGGGCAGCGCCTACCGCCAGATCGTCGCAGCGCTCGTTTTCCTCGTGTCCCGCGTGGCCCTTGACCCACTGCAGGCGCACCTCGTGCTTGCCGTAGGCGGCGAGAAAGCGCTGCCAGAGGTCGACGTTCTTAGCTTTCTCGTCGCGGGTTCGCCACCAGTTGCGGGCCTGCCAGCGAAAGACCGAGCGCTTCTCCACCGCGTCGACCACATACTTCGAATCGCTGAAGAGCTCGACTCGGCACGCTTTTTTGAGCGCCTCGAGCCCCACGATGGTCGCCATCAGCTCCATGCGGTTGTTGGTGCTCCACCTGAAGCCGCCGGAAAGCTCCTTGCGGTGCTCACCGAAAATGAGAACCGCGCCGTAGCCGGACAGGCCCGGATTTCCCTTGGCGGCTCCATCCGTGTAGATCTGAACCTCTGGCTTGGTGTGCGACGCGGGCATGCCTTTCTCCGGGAAGCGCTGGGCCTCATCGGCCGAAACCGAATGTCCGGCTCAGCGTTCCCGAATTTATATCAGCGCCCCCGGTCGCCCGGACCGGGAGCGAAGGCTCTTCTACTGCAGGATCGCCTCGCAGAAGAATCCCGGAGGCTGATCGGGATCGCAGTTGACGAAGACGTAGTCCCAGTCGAAGTCGCTGAGGCCGGTGTCGTCGGTCACCCGAAGGCGAATCGAATAGTTGCCGCCGTCAACATACCAGTGGCTGAAGCTGACGCCCGTCCGGGTCGATCCGTCTCCCATATCCCACGAGTAGGACAGGTTGCTGCTGTCGGGGTCGCTGCTGCAGGAAGCGTTGACCGTGACCCGCAGGGGCGGATCGCCGAACACCGGGGTGACGGTGAAGCACGCCCGCGGCGGCTCGGGACCAGGAGGCTTTCGAATACCCGAGATCGTGTAGGCGAAACGCACGCCCGAGGCCGTCGAAGGCCGGTAGCCGATATAGGAACCGAAAATCGAGTACACCTGGTAAACCCAGGTGCGCAGGGTTGCCGACGTCGCGGTCGTGGAGAGGACGTCGCAGTGCCCGACCTGGTGATTGGGGGTGGCATCCGACCAGCCGACGGTGTCGCCCGGCCCGCGGCAGAAGACCTCGAAATCCTCGAAATCGTCGATGGTGACCGTTTTCCGCACCTCGTGGCGCCTGACAATGTAGGCCGCCGAGGCCAGGCCGCCCCCGGGGTTGAAAAATACGGTCCTGTAGTTGCCGGTGCTCGAAGTCACCGTGCCGCCGAAGGCGGTTCGCCGCTCGATTTCATAAGGCGCCTGGAGACGCTCTAAGGCCCTGCCGGCGTTGATTCGGCCGTCGCCGAACTCGTCCGTATAGTCGGCGCCGCCCATGGCCGCCACGTTGTCGGCGGTCAGGCGGATGATCCCCTCGATTTCCTCCGGCTGCAGGGACGAATCCTCGGATTTCATCAGAGCGGCCAGGCCCGCCACGTGGGGCGCGGCTGCGGAGGTGCCCGGGAAACAGCGGTACTGATTATTCCGAGCCGTCGTGTAGACGATGTCATCGACATCCGTACCCGCCACGCAGAAGCCGCGAGCGACCACGTCGATGCCGTTGCCGAAGTTCGAATCCTTCTGCTTGAGTTCCGAGGCGGTGGAGGCGCCCACCGAGAGAACCCAGGGACTGTCGTAGTCCGAGGGATAGTGAAGCTCTCCGTGGTCATCGTTCCCCTTGGAGGCCACGAAAACCACGTCGTTCTCGGCGGCCACGCGCACCGCGTCGCGCAAAGCCTCGTTGTAGTCGTCGCCGCCGCCGCTGTAGTTCAGCACGTGAACGCCGTAGCCGAAGCTCGGCGTCCAGACGGAAGCCTCGACGATCGCGTCGATCACGTGGCTGCTGGTAAAAAACTGATCGGTGCCCCCAACCTTGAAGGCGAAAAGCTGGACGCCGATGTTGGAGCCTCCGTCGCCGCC
>JBCCLG010000144.1:0-9394 GCA_039027015.1 Acidobacteriota bacterium
CCAGCTCCTCGGCCTCCAGCTCGGCCAGCATGCGGGCCACCTCCTCGTCGCTCAGGTTCTCCACCGCCTCGAGAGCCTCCAGGGAGACGCCCTGCTCGGAGGGCTCCCCCCCGGAGTCGCCGCGCTCGGGAGCCTCGACCGCCCCGCCGCCCGCCGCCTCGGCCTGGGCCTCGGCCGCTCGGTTGGGATCCGGCGGCGCCAGCTCGCCGCCGGCGAGCAGGGTCTCGAGCTTCTCGGCGAGGCCGGCGATGGTGGGCTCATCGAAGAGTTGGTTGACGTTGAGCTCCACCCCGAAGGCCTCGCGCAGGCGCGTCGAGAGCTGAATGGCGACCAGGGAGTCGCCGCCGAGGCGGAAGAAGTTGTCGAGCACGCCGACCCGGTCAATGCCGAGCAGCGCCTGCCACAGCTCGGCGAGCGCCTTCTCGATCTCCGTGCGGGGCGCCACGTACTCGTTGTTCTGGGCCGGCCGCGAGTGCCGACTGCGCTTCTCCGCCTCGGCCATGGGGTCTTCCTCGACGCCCTCCTCGCCGGGCTGAATCTGCTGCAGGCGCATGTCGAGGTCGGTGGTGGAGACCAGCAGCTGAGGCACGCCCTCGAGGGCGAGAGCGCGGCGCAGCACCTCGACGCCCTCCTCGGGCTCGATGGCGAAGCGCGCCCAGGCCGGCGTTGGCCCCTCGGCCTCGGGCGAGCCTTCGTGGGGCAGCCAGGCGTCCCAGTCGACGCTCAGCCAGCGCACCTCGGGCTGCTCCTGGGCCCGGCGACGCACCCACAAGTCCATGAAGGCGTTTGCCGCGGCGTAGGCGGCGCCGCCGATGCCGCCGAGAACGGCGGCCAGGGACGAGGTCAGGAGGCAGAAGTCGAGATCCTCCGGCAGGCTCGCGGCGAGGACCTCGAGGCCGTGGGCCTTGGGATGAAAGTGCAGCTGGCACTGGTCGAGGGTGACCTCGGCGATCGGCCGCAGGAGCCCTTCACCGACGTGACCGGCGGCGTGGATCACCCCCGCCACCCGGCCGAAGCGCTCCTTGGCCTGGCGAAAGACCGCGCGCATCTGCGAGGCGTCGCCGGCGTCGGCGGCCAGGGTCAGGACCTCCGCGCCCGCCTCCTCCAGGCGGCGCAGGCGCCGGATGCGCACCGCCACCCGATCGTTTTCGCCGTGGGAGGCCAGCCAGGCATCCTGCTCGGACCGCGCGGGCACGCCGGTGCGTCCGGTGAGAACCAGGCGGGCGCCGTAGTCGCGGGCCAGGAACTCGGCGAAAATGAGGCCGATGCCGCCGAGCCCGCCGGTGATCACGTACGCTCCGCCCGGCTCGAGAAGCGGCTCCGCGGCGCCGGCGAGGGAGCCCAGGGACTCGTAGGAGCCGCGCCAAACGTGGCGTCCGCGCAGCGCCAGGGCGGCCTCTTCGAGGGGCGAGGCGAGCACCTGAAGGAGCCTTTCCGCCCCGGGATCGCCGTCGTCGCAGTCGACGACCCGGCAGTCGAGATCGGAATATTCCTGGGAGGCCGAGAGGGCCAGACCCAGGCAGGTGGCCGCCTCGGGACGCAGGGTTTCCGTTCCGGTGACCTCGAGGGCGCCGCGGGTCACCACGTCGACCGTCGCCGCCGGGCGCCTCGAGCTGCGGCCGAGGGCCTGGATGAGGAAGAGCACGCTGTAGAAGCCCTCGGTTTGCGCCAGCTCGAAGGCGCTCGACGGCGAGGCTTCGGGGTCTGGGCCTGACGGGTCGAGCTGCCACAGGTGGATCACCCGGCCCGGCGCCTGGCCGTGGTCGAGAAGATCGCCGACCAGGCGCTCGTAGGAGGCCAAATCGCGCGGATCGAGGGTGTAGCGGGACCGCGCCGCGTCCGCCGCCGGCCGCTCGAAGCCGGCTCCGGGCACCACGTCGATCACGCTGCCGAAGCGCGCCTCCTTCTCGAGCCGGTCCCTGATCCGCTCGCCGGCTCCTCCCGGCCGGTAGAAGACCAGGGTGGAGTCCGCGGCGGGCGCCTCGCTCGGGGGGCGCGGCGCCGCCTCGCGCTTCCAGGCGGGGGCGTAGAGCCAGGTGGCCGGGTCGTCGCGCTTGGCGTAGAGGAGGCTCTTCGACTCAAAGACGCTCTCCAGCTTGCTGCGCGGATCGATGAAGTAGCTCTCGCGCTCGAAGGGATAGGTCGGCAGGCCCACCCGGCGGCGCCGCTCGCCGCCGTGGAGCGCTCGCCACTCGATGGCGACGCCCGCCGAGTCCAGCTCGCCCACCGCCCCGAGCAGAACCTCCTCGTCGGGCCTACCCGCGTGGGCCTCGACGCTGGCGGCGGCGGGCAGCTCGCGCAGGGCCGCGCCGTGCTTGCGCGCCAGGGTGATCAGCGTGCGGCCCGGCCCGACCTCGAGCAGCGCCGGCTCGCCGCGCCGCGCCAGCTCCTCGAGACACGCCGCGAAGCGCACCGGCCGCAGGCAGTGCTCCACCCAATAGTCGGGGCTGGTGGCCTGGGCGTCGGTGATCAGGATGCCGGTCACGTTGGAGAAGAACGGCCGCTTGGGCGCCTCCAGGCGGAGGTCGGCGAGCACCCGCCTGAAGGGCACGGCCATGCCCTCGAGGAGGGGCGAGTGGAAGGCGTGGGAGGTGGCGAGCCGGCGGCAGGCGACGCCGCGCTGGGCGAGGGCGATCTCGGCGTCCCGCACGGCGTCTTCCCCGCCCGCCACCACGGTGGAGCGCGGACCGTTGATCGTCGCCAGGGTCACCCCCGGCACGCGCCGCGCCTCGGCCTCCCCCAGGGCCACCGCCAGCATCACGCCGCGCGGCTGCTCCTGGGTCAGGCGGCCGCGCTCTGCGACCAAGGCCAGGCCTTCCTCGAAGGAGAAGACGCCGGCCAGGCAGGCCGCGGCGTATTCGCCGACGCTGTGCCCCAGCATCGCCTGCGGCTCCACGCCCACGGAGAGCCACCAGCGCCCGAGGGCGACCTCGAGGGCGAAGAGCAGCGGCTGGGTGATTCGGGTCTCGGCCATCTGCGCCGCGGTCTCGAGATCGGCCTGGGCGGTGATCAGCTCGGCGATCTCAAGGCCCAGCTGGGGGCCCAGAATCTCGCCGGCGCGGTCGATGTCGGCGCGGAACGCCGGCTCGCGCTCGTAGAGCCCGGCCCCCATGCCGGGGAATTGGCTGCCCTGGCCCGGAAAGAGGAAGACCGCCTGGCGGCTCCGCGGCTCGCGCATCACCTCGCCGCCGCCGAGCCTCAGGGCCTCGGCGGCCCGGGCGCCGCTCGGCGCCACCACCCAGCGCCGCTGGGCGAAGGCCTTGCGCCCGACCTGCAGGGTGTAGGCGACGTCGGCGAGGGGGGTTTCGGGATGCTCCTCGAGCCAGCTAGCCAGGCGCCTGGACGCCTCCCCCAGGGCGCTTTGGGAGCGCGCCGAGAGGGGCAGCAGCTGGGCCGTGCGCGACGGCGCGTCGGACCTCGCCGCCCCGGGCGGGCCCTCCTCGAGCACCACGTGGGCGTTGGTGCCGCCGATGCCGAAGGAGCTGACCGCCGCCCGGCGCGGCGCCTCGCCGCCGTCGCCGTCGCGGCCGCGAGGCCAGTCGTGGGCTTCGCGGGCGACGTAGAACGGGCTCGAGGCGAAGTCGATGCGCGGGTTGGGGGATTCAAAGTGCAGGCTCGGCGGAATGCGCCGGTGGCGCAGGGCCTGAACCGTTTTGATCAAAGAGCCGATGCCGGCGGCCGAGTTCATGTGGCCGACGCTGCTCTTGAGCGAGCCGAGGGCGCAGCGCGCGCCCTCGGGGTCCTCGGCGTCCGAGCCGGCGCGGAAGGCCTCGGTGAGGGCGGCGACCTCGATCGGGTCGCCGAGCTGGGTGCCCGTGCCGTGGGCCTCCACGTAGCCGATCGAGCTGGCGGGCACGCCGGCGGCCGCCTGGGCGAGGGCGATGACCTCCGACTGGCCCTCGACGCTGGGGGCGGTAAAGCCCACCTTCTTGGCGCCGTCGTTGTTGATCGCCGAGCCTCGGATCACCGCCAGGATGCGGTCGCCGTCGGCCACGGCGTCGCCGTAGCGCCGGAGCGCCACGGCGCCCACGCCGTCGCCGCCGACGGTGCCCTTGGCGCGGGCGTCGAAGGCCCGGCAGCGGCCGTCGGGCGAGAGGATGCCGCCCTCCTCGAAGACGTAGCCGCTCTTTTGCGGGAAGAACACGCCGACGCCGCCGGCCAGAGCGAGGTCGCTGTCGCGGTCGAGCAGGCTCCGGCACGCCAGGTGCACCGCCACCAGGGAGGTGGAGCAGGCGGTCTGCACGGTGAGCGCCGGTCCGCGCAGATCGAGTTTGTAGGCCACGCGGGAGGCCAGGTAGTCCTTGTCGTTACCGATCAGGGTCTGCAGGCCCTCGGCGCCGAGCAGCAGGTTGGTGACCGCGTAGCTGTTGGCGTCGGCGCCGGCGAAAACGCCGACCGAGCCCGGGAAGCGCGACGGGTCGTAGCCCGCCGACTCGAGGGCCTGCCACGCGGTCTCGAGGAAGAGGCGCTGCTGGGGATCGGTGTTCTCGGCCTCCCGCGGGTTGATGCCGAAGAAGCCCGCGTCGAAGCGGTCGACCTCCTCGAGCACCGCGCGCGCGGCGACAAAGCCCGGGGTGTCGATCAGCGCGCCTGTCACGCCGGCCTCCTCCAGCTCCTCGCGAGAGAAGAAGCTGACCAGCTCGCGGCCCGCTTCGAGGTGGCGCCAAAAGGCGTCGACGTCGGGACTTTGGGGAAAGCGGCCGGCCATGCCGACGATGGCGATCCACTCGCCGTCCGCCGCGGGATCGCCGCCGCCGTCCCCGCGCCGCAGCCTCGCGCTGGCCCGCTCCTCAGCGCGCCGGCGCAGGCCGCTCGCCGAGCCTCGGCCGCGGTCGAGAAAGCGGGCCAGGGAGCGCACGGTGGGGTAGCGCAGCAGATCAACCACGGTGAGATCGTCCGGGCCGACCTGCAGCTCGAGCAGCCGGCTGTGAACGCGCACCAGCAGGAGGGACTGGCCCCCCAGCTCGAAGAAGCTGCGCTCGACGTCGATCGCGTCGAGGCTCAGGACGTCCTGCCAAACCGCCGCCACCAGCCGCTCGGTGGCGCTCGCCGCCGTCGTCCGGGCCCCCTCGGCGCCGGCGGCGCTCGCCTCCGGGCCGCCGAGCCGCGCGTCGTCGACGCTGCCGTCCTCGCGCCGCGGCAGGCTCTCGAGGCGAGTGACGGCGCAGGGGAGGCGGGTGCCAAAGGGGTCGAGGATCTCGATCGATCGCAGGGCGTCGGGGTCGAGGCCCTCGCCCGCGCTGAGGTAGCCGCGCAGCTCTTCGGCGGGCTCGCCCTCCGAGTCGACCAGCAGCCCGCGAACCCGGGGGCGGCCGCCGTCGAGGCCGATGTAGCGGTCCTCGAGAGCGTCCTCGGCGCCCGCGCGCCCGAGCAGAGCCCTGAGAGAGATCCACCCCTTCTCGGGGGCGATCGGCAGAAAGCCCTGGGCGCGGCCGGCCTCTTTGAGCAGATAGCCGCGGGTCATGCCGACCTCGTCCCACAGGCTCCAGCCGAGGAAGGTGACGTGGGGCCTGCCGGCGGCCCGCTCCGCGGCGGCGAAGGCCTCGAGGAATCGATTGCCCGCGCCGTAGACCCCGGCCGTGGCGCCGGCGAAGAAGGCGTTGACCGAGCCGAAGAGCACCAGGGGGCTTTCGGGCAGCAGGTGCCGCAGGGTGCGCGTGCCGCGGATTTTGGGCCGCAGCTCGCGGGCTAGGGTCTCGCCGTCCACCGCGCGCAGCGGCTGGCCGCCGAAGAGCCCGGCGAGGTGAAAGACCGCGTCGGTCCGGCGCCATTTGGCGAGGGGGCCGGCGAGGACCCGCTCGACCTCGCCGCCGGCGAGATCCGCGCTGGCGATGTCGAGCGAGAGGTAGCGGAGCTCGCCGCCGACGCGGGCGGCGGTGGCGCGCAGCCGCGCGAGATCGCTCGCCGTCTCGGCGGGCAGCTGGTCCTCGGCGGTTCGGCCGACCAGGAGCACCCGGGCCTCGAACTCCTCGAGCAGCCGGCGGGCGAGGATGCGGCCGATGCCGCCGAGTCCGCCGGTCAGGAGGTAGGAGCCGCCGCGGCGCAGGAGGCCCGCGGGCGCGGGGTCGCCGTCCGCCCCCGGCGCGGTCTCGGGGTCCGCGGTCTCGGGGTCCGCGGTCTCGAGGCGCGGCTCGAGGCGCACGCCCTGGCGCCAGGCCGAGCGGCCGCTTCCGGGCGCCGCCCACTCGGCGAGGATCTGCGCCGCCTCGTCCGCTCGCGGGCCCGCCGACTCGGAGGAAGTGCCGGGCTCGAGATCGACGTGGCGGGCGGCGAGGCCCGGCATCTCTTCGCCGGCCGCCGCCACCAGGGCCTGCCGGGCGGCGAGGGCGGGCTCTAAGCCCTCGCCCCGCACGCTCTCGCTCGAGCGGGCCACGGTGAGCAGTCTCGCCGGCGGGGGCGCCCCCGGCGCCGGGCCGGCGGCGTCCCTGGCCTCGGCCAGGGCTCGGGCCTGCGCCAGAGTGCCGGCCAAGAGCCCCTCCGGCTCCGGCGCGGCCTCGCCCTCGAGGCCGCGCAGATCGAGGATGCCGGCGAGACCCGGTCCGCCGCCCTCGCCCGGAGATCCGAGCAGGCGCAGGAGATCCTCGGCCGCGTCGGGCCGGACCGAGAAGCGCCTCTCGCCCAGCCGGCGGAACTCGCTCCCGGGAACGGCCACCACCGAGCCCTCGAGCCGCGCCGCCAGCAGGTCGCTCAGGGGAGAGCCCGAGTCGAGAATCAGCGCCGGCGCGCTCCCCGCCGGCTGGCCCGCCGGCGCGGCGACGGGTCGCCACACGGCCTCCATGAACCACGCCGGCACGGTCCTCTCGTTGGCGAGGAGCAGGTCGAGCCGGCGGATCAGGGCGTCGAAGTCGCCCTCCGCGAGCCGCTTTTTGAGCTGACCGCGCTGAATTTTCCCGCTGGTGGTTTTGGGGAAGTGCTCCTGCCGGATCGGCAGCACGTAGCCCGGGGAGACTCCCATCTCCCGGGCGACGGTGGCGCGCACGCTCTGGGTGAGGGCGGCGTCGATCTCGCCCTCCACCCCGTTCTCGGGCACGTAGAAAACCGCCAGCGTCTCCGAGCCGCTCTCCGCCTCGTCGACCGCCACCGCGGCGCACCAGGTGGGCGCCACGCCGGGAACCCCGGCCACCGCGTCCTCGATCTCGTAGCAGTAGAAGTTGGCGCCGCGGATGATGATCACTTCCTTTTCGCGACCGGTGATCACCAGGCTGCCGCGGTCTAAAAATCCGAGGTCCCCCGAGCGGAACCAGCCGTCGCCCACAAAGGCCTCGGCGTTGGCTTCCCCGTTGTTCAAATAGCCCGGGGTGACCGCCGCGCCGCGGATCTGCAGGCGCCCGATCACCCTCTCGGGGAGCTGGCGATTCTCGCCGTCGACGATGCGCAGCTCGACGCCCGGGATCGGCGGGCCGACCTCGATGAAGGTCTGAATCTCTTCTGGCGGAGTGCCCGAGTCGGCGAAGCGCAGCAGCCCTCCGAGGGACTCCTTGACCACCCGGCGAACCCCGGCCTCGCCCGCGAAGCCGCCGTTGGCGTAGGTGACGGCGGTGCACACCTCGGCCATGCCGTAGGCGGGCTGCATCACGGTGTCGCTCACCCCCGAGGGCGCGACGGCCTCGAGCCAGCCGCGCACCGCCGGCTCGGTGACCTGCTCGCCGGCGTTCATGACCCGGCGCAGGGCGCTGAGGTCGAAGCGGCGCGCCTCGCCCGGGTCGCGGTCGTGAAGCGCGTCGGTGATCAGCTTGAAGCCGAAGTTCGGGCTCCAGGAGTGGGTGATGCGGTGGCGCTCCATGCGCTCGAGCCACACCAGGGGCGAGGCGAGCACCCGCTGGGTCTTGAGGTGCACCTGATCGATTCCCAGGCACACGTCCTTGAGGTGGCTGGTCAAGGTCGGCACCACGTGGTCCAAGGGCAGCCAGTTGAGGCTTCTGTCTTCGGGGCCGTAGCCGTTCTCCTGGGCCGCTCCCCATACGTGGTGGAGGATCCCCTGGTGGGTCTCCTGGATGCACTTGGGAACGCCCGTGCTGCCCGAGCTGAGCTGGCGGAAAACCACCTCGTCCGCCGCCGGCCGGTGGAGGTCCTCGGCGGGCTCGTGCTCCACCAGGGCCTCGGCGCGCAGCTGGCGCCACGGAAATTCAGCCCCCTCGGGTGCCATCAGGCCGGGCACGCCGGCCAGGCCCTCGCCCAGGGCGCCGCTGTGCAGCACGTGGGGGCCGCGCAGCAGGAGCCACACGTTCCACAGCTTCTGGACCACGGCCCCGCGCTCGCCGTAGCCGGCGGGAATGGCCACGGTGAGGGGCACGATGCCGCCCAAAACGCAGGCCCAGAAGCAGGTGAAGTGGTCGGCGAGCCGGTCGCACTGGAGAATCACGGAATCGCCCGGCTCCAGCCCGGCGGCGCGCAGGCCCGAGAGGGTGCGGCGGGCGCGTTCGACCAGCTGCGGGTAGCTCAGCCGCGTCTCGCCGCCGTCCTCCTGAACGCACAGGATGCCGTGCTCGGGAAAGCGCCGCGCCGACTCGAGGAGGGCCTCGCCCAGGGTGCGGGCCGCGCCCTGGGGCCACTCGAGGGGGCCGCCGGAGGCGAGGGCCGGGGGCGGCGCCGCGCCGTCGAGGTCGACCCCCAGAGAGTCGAGGCTGGCCAGAAGGTCGCTGCCCTGGCGGTCTTCGCGGGCGCTGCCGAACAGGCTCGAGAGGTGCAGATGCCGTTCGGGCCGCGGGCGCTCCCGCGCGACGACCCGCGCCTCGCGCACGCCCGGAGACGCCTCGAGGGCGTTCTGCCAGAGCCTCGCCTCTCTCTCTCCGGCCACCGGCACCGCGGCCAGGGCCTCCTCGTCGATCGCCCCTTCGGCGGTGCGGGGCAGGGCGGCCACCAGCGCCCGGGACTCGATCCGCCGCTCCCGGCAGGCCGGCGGCAGCCCGCCCTCAGCCCCTCGGCGGCCGGCGACCCGATAAACCACGGGCTCGCGGCAGCTGGCCGATCGCCGGGCCAGAACCGCCGCCTCGGCGACCGCCGGATCCTCCGCCAGAAGAGCCGCCAGCCGGCGCAGATCGAGACGCTCGCCGCGCCAGGTGAGAAGCCCCGGGGCGGCGCCGAGCCACTCGACGGCGCTGCCGTCGTGGCGCCAGCGGGCCAGCTCGCCGGTGTCTAAGAAGTCGGTGTCCAAAAAGTCCTCGTCCGCCCGCGACGCCGCGTCGGCGGCCCGCGGGCCCGCGGGGAGGTGGAGGCGGAGCCGGCCGACGCTGCCGAGGGGTGCCGGTCTCCCCTGCGAGTCGACGATCAGGGCGCCCGCGGGGGGCTCCCGGGTGATCCAGGCGTCGCCGGCGGCAGGGCGCAGGGCCAGGGCGAAGGGCGTTCCCGGGGGCCGGCAGATCACCCGAGGCGTCTGCCCGCTGACCTGTCGGCA
>JBCCLG010000145.1:0-9365 GCA_039027015.1 Acidobacteriota bacterium
CCGACAACGCCACCGCCGAGATGATCAAGTACACCTCGAACTCTCTTCTCGCCACCCTGATCTCCTTCTCCAACGAGATCGCCAACGTCTGCGCCACCGTGCCCGGAGTCGACGTCGAGGAAGTCATGCGGGGCGTGCACCTCGATAAGCGCCTCTCGCCCATCGCGGGCCCAGGCGGAGTCCGCGAGGGCGAGAGGATCCGCCCCGGCATCCTGAGCTATCTGCGCGCCGGCTGCGGCTTTGGCGGCAGCTGCCTGCCCAAGGACGTCAGCTCCCTGGCGGCCTTCGGCGATTCCCAGGGCAGCCCGGCTCGTCTGCTGCGCTCGGTGCTGGCGATCAACGCCGACCAGCCGAGCCGGGTGATCGAGCTGGCGCGGCGCCACCGCCCGGACCTCGAGGACGCGCCGGTGGCGGTGCTCGGCCTGGCTTTCAAGCCCGGCACCTCCGACATCCGCGAGACGCCGGCCCTGCCCATCGTGCGCCGGCTGGCGGCCGAGGGTGCTCGCCTGACGCTCTACGACCCCGAGGCGCTCGACGGCTTCCTCGAGGCTTTGGGAGAGGACGCGGGCGAGATGCGGGCAGCCGAGGACCTCGAGGATGCGGTGCGCAACGCGGCGATCGTCGTGGTGCTCACCAGCTGGCAGGAATTCCAGCCCCTCGAGGGCCTCCTGGCCGACCGCGCCGAGCCGACCGCGGTGATCGACGGCCGCCGCATGTTCGCCAAAGAGGCCTTCGAGCGCTACGAGGGCATCGGCCTCGGCGCCGATCTCGACGGCGGCGAGGCCGAGTAGCCGGGTCCCCTCGGCGCCGGCGGCCTCTCGGCGCCTATTTCTGGACGGTGGCCTTGACGATGGTCACCGGACTCTTGGGCACGTCGCGCATGCGCTTTTGAATGCCCGTCTCGACGCCGGAGATAGCGTCTACCACCCCCATGCCCTCGACGACCTTTCCGAAGACCGTATAGCCCCAGCCTTGCGGGGTCTTGGCGGTGTGGTTCAGGAAGGAGTTGTCGATCGAGTTGATGAAGAATTGGGCCGTGGCGCTGTGCGGATTGTTGGTGCGCGCCATGGCCAGCGTGCCGCGGGTGTTGGCGAGACCGTTGTCGGCCTCGTTCTGAATCGGCGCTTTGGTGTCTTTCTTGTCCATCTCGGCGGTGAAGCCGCCGCCCTGGATCATGAAGTCTTTGATCACCCGGTGGAAGATGGTGCCGTCATAGAAGCCGCTCTCCACGTAGCCTAGGAAGTTTTCAACGGATTTCGGGGCCTTATCGGGATAGAGCTCGATCACCATCTTGCCCATCGAAGTCTCGAGCAGCACCTGCGGCGCCACGGGCGCAGGGGTCTTCTCGGCCTCCTGGGCCAGAGCGGGGGTCGCGGCGAGAGCCAGAAGAAACAGGGAGGTTCGGATCCACTGAGGTTTCATAGGAAGGTGCCTCGAAGGTCTTTGCATGTGCGTGCGCGTGCGCGTGCGGGAGAGGAAGATGCCGGATCGGGAGGGAAAGATCCAGGCCGAGAGCCATGTGCGCTGGCGGTTCACGATATCGAAGGGCCGCCGAGAGGCGCAACGCGTGGCGATCGACCGTCGCGCTCCTGCGGGCTAGGATGCCCCTGGATGAGTGATCAATCGAGCGCCCTCGGGGGGCGAGTTCTCCGCGCTCCGGCGCGCGCGATAGCGATTCTCGCGCTCGCCGTGCACCTTCTCTTCCTGGCCCTGCTGCCGGCCTCGGTGCGCGGCAACGAAAGCGCGGACTTTCAGCATTTTTACCGGCCGATGGCCGAGCGGCTGCTCGACGGTCGAGGCCTGGTCGACGAGAGCGGCCGCGCGGCGGTGCGCTACCCCCCCGGCTTTCCGGCCTTCCTCGCCCTGGGCCTCGGCGCGGGGCGGACCCTCGGCATTCCCGACAGCCTGGCCCTGCGCGGCCTGGCGGCGCTTTGCGTCGCCGCCATCGCCGGCCTGCTCACCGCCCTCGCCGTGCGCTGGACGGACTGCCGGCGCACCGGCCTGCTCGCCGGCCTGGCGTGGAGCCTCTACCCGCCGTTTCTCTGGCTGGCCAAACAGCCCAACAGCGAGCTGCCGTTCCTGGTGCTGCTTCTCGCCGCCTTTCTCCTCTGGACCTCGGCCCTCGAAGGCGGAGGACCGGGCCGCGCCACGCTGGCCGGCGCGCTTCTCGGCACGGCGGCGCTGCTGAGGCCCGTGGCGCTGCTTCTCGCCCCGACCTTCGCCCTCGCCGGACTCGCGTGGCTGCGGCCGAGAGAGTCCGGCCGGAGGCTCTCGGGGCGACGGCTCGCCGCCCTGTCGGCGGCGGTGATCGCGGCGCAGGCGCTCACCCTCCTGCCCTGGGAAGCCTGGGTGTACGCGCGCAACGGAACGCTCATTCCCGTGAGCTCGGGGGGCCGCCTGAGCCTGCTCGACGGCCTGACCCTGGGCGCTCAGCCGGGCGAGCCGGCCCCCGACCTCAGCCCGCGGGTGCTTGCCTTGACGCGCGATATCGAAGCCAACCGGAGGCAGATTCAAGGCGTTTCGGACGCCGCTCGTTTCCTGCTCGATCGCGCGGGTGACGATCCCCGCCCGGTGCTCGAGCTGCTGGCGAAGAAGGCGGCGCGCGCCTGGTTCGCCACCGAAACCACCCGCTTTGAAAGCTGGCTTCTGGCGCTCCAGGCGCCCGTCCTCTGCCTGGCGCTGGTCGGCCTGTGGCGCGATCGGCGGCGACCCGAAAGCTGGCTGATCGCGGCATTCGTGCTGTACTCCTGGGCGATGACCGTCCTGGTGCTCTCGATCCTGCGCTACATGGTTCCGGCCATGGCCCTGCTGATGATCCCGCTGGCCCGCGCGCTCGTGGCGGGGCTCGAGCGCTTCACGCCGTCCATCCGGGGAGCGTCCGCCTGATGTGCGGTCTCTGCGGCCTGTTCAGCCCGCACTCCGGCGGCGTGGCGGGAGAAGCCGCGGACGGGGCCATCCAGCGCATGACCCGCGGCCTGGCGCGGCGCGGACCCGACGACGAGTCCTTCTGGTCGGATCCGGAGGGGCGCCTGCGCCTCGGCTTCAGACGCCTGGCGATCCTCGACCTGTCACCGGCGGGCAACCAGCCCATGGAGACGCGCAGCGGCCGCACCGTGCTGGTGATGAACGGTGAGATCTACAACTTTCGCGAGCTGCGCCGGGAGCTGGAGGATCACGGCCACGTCTTTCGCTCCACGGGCGACGCCGAGGTGGTGGCGGAAGCCTTGGAGCATTGGGGAGAGGACGCCCTCGAGCGGCTGCACGGCATGTTCGCCCTGGCCTGGTTCGACCGCGAGGCGAGGCGCCTCACCCTGGCCCGCGACCGCGCCGGCATCAAGCCCCTCTACCTGCTCGAGACGCCTCATGGCCTGGCCTTCGGCTCGCACTTCGACACCGTGCTCGAGGCGCCGTGGCTGGGGAATCCCGAGATCGACCCCGAGGTCCTCCGCCTCTACCTGCGCCTGGCCCACGTGCCGCCGCCGCGCGGCCTGGTTCGCGGCACCCGCCAGCTGGCCCCGGGCCGCCTGCTGCGCGTGGACGCCGACGGCGACCGCGCGGAAAGAGCCTTCTGGACCCTGCCGCGGACTCCCCGCGTCGACCTGGGCGCGGACGAGGCCGGCCCGGCCCTCGAGCGCGCCCTCGAGCGCGCCGTGGATCGCCACCGCCTGGCCGACGTACCCCTCGGGGTCTTTCTCTCGGGAGGAGTCGATTCCCCGCTGGTCAGCGCAATCGCCCGGGGCCAAACCTCCGCCGAGCTGCTCGCCTTCACCCTCGGCAATCCCGGCTGGGGGCAGGACGAAGAGAAGGCCGCCGGCCGCTGGGCCGAGGCGATCGGGGTCGACCATCGGATCGCGCGCCTCGAGGGTGGCGCGCTCGCCGAATCCCTGGGCGACGCCCGCGCCGCCATGCACGAGCCCTTTGGCGACTTCTCCCTGCTGCCCACCCTGGCGCTCTCGCGCTTCGCCCGGCAGCACGTCACCGTGGCGCTCTCCGGAGACGGCGGCGACGAGCTGTTTTTCGGCTACGAGCGCCCGCGCTCCCTGCTGCGCGACGGCCCCCTGTTCCGCTGGCCGCTGGCGGTGCGAAGGGCCCTGTGGGCCGGCGGCAGGCTGGGCGCTCCCGGCGGCAGGCGGAGCGACGCCGTCCTCTTTAAAACCCCCGGGCACTATTACGAGGAGGTGAGCGCGCGCACCTCCACAGCCACCCTCGAGGCCCTCGCCCCGGGCCTGCCTCCGGCGCCCCGCGAGATCTACCGCAGCGAGCCCTGGCGGCCGCCGGGTGAGCGGCGCCAGCTCGCGCATTTCTCGCGCTTCGCCGAGTTTCACGGCCAGCTTCAGCGCTGCCTCAAGAAGGTCGACATGGCCTCCATGCACCACAGCCTCGAGGTGCGCGTTCCGCTTCTCGACGTCGACGTGCTCGAGACGAGCCTGCGCATCGACCCTATGATCAGCCTCTCGGGCGGTCAGCGCAAGCGGCTCCTCCGCGACCTGCTGGCCCAGCGCGTTCCCGAAGCCGATCTTCAGACCCGCAAGCTGGGCTTCGGCATTCCCCTGGGGGATCTGCTGCGGGGCCCCTTGAGGAAGAGCACCGAAGAGACTCTTTTCGATGCCCCTCTCTATCCCGAGGGCCTTCTCCGCCGCCCGGCGGTCGAGCGCCTTTGGCACCAACATCTCGAAAAGAAGATCGACGCCAAGTGGACTCTCTGGACCCTCCTGGCGCTTCAGTGGTGGGCCGAGCGGGTGGGGCTGCGGCGCTGACCGGGCGCGCAGCGCCGGTCGCCCCTCGGCGGGCGCAAGTCGAGGCTCGAGATCGCCGCGGCGGGCGGGATCGGCCGGCGCCGCTCGGGGCGGGCGCCGGCCGGAGGTGCAGCGTTCAGCGCTCGGCGCGCCTCAGGGCGCCTCGCCAACGGACTGCGCCCAGAGCGTGGTGTCCCCGGTCTCGAAATCGTCGATGAAGAGCAGGCACGCGTTGCTCGGATCCCCTTCGTCGCAGTCGAGGCTGGCGCACAGGCCGTCCATATCGGCGTCGCCGGTGAGATCGTCACCGCGGCAGAAGTCGATCGAATCGCATACGCCGTCGAGGTCGGAGTCGCCCGTGAGGTCGTCGCCGAAGCAGAGGTCGCAGGCGTCGCCGTTGCCGTCGCCGTCGAAGTCGGTCTGCAGCGGATTGGCATCCGCCGGACAGTTGTCCACCTCGTCGCACACCCCGTCGAAATCGGCGTCGTTGCAGGCGATGGAGGTCGCCACCGACGCCGTCTGGTTGAAGGCGTTGCGGTCCGGCTGATCGACGGTGACCAGCGAGGCGACGGCGGCGATCACGTCATCGCCGAGGGCGGCCGAGTCGGCGACCGTCAGCTGGGCGGTGAGGACCGCCGAGCTGCCCGACGCCAGGTTCGGCACGTCCCAAGTGAAGGTCGGCGCCGCGCCCGACACCGAGCCCACCGTCGCACTCGGCGGACCGTCGAGGGTCACCCCCGCGGGCAGGGTGAAGGTCTGGCTCGCCTGGGCGTTGGTGGCGTCTAAGGGGCCGGCGTTTTGCAGCGTGGTGGAGTAAGTGAGAGCGCCCGGGTTGCCCGCGGCGATCACGACCGGGTCGAGGGACTCTGAGGCGCTCAGCGAAAGGTCAAGGGTCGCGGCGTTGGCGTCGGCCGGCAGAGTGTCGACCACGATCACCTGTATGGAGGCCTCGGCGACCGTCTCGCCCTGATCGTCCGACACCCGCAGCCTGACGTCGTAGAGGCCCTCGAGATCGGCGTCGAAGGCCCCGCCGCCGCCAAAGACGTCGAAGTCGGGGTTGAGCGAGAACTGGAGAAGCCGGATCTCGGGCCCGGCGCCCCCCAGGTCGAGCGACTCGTTGAGATCGGTCGTCACGAAGCTGGTGGCCGCCGACGGATCGGTGTCGAGCTGGAACTCGACCGTGAAGTCGCGCATGTTGAGGGGCTCGAGGGGCTTTAGAAGCTGCGACTCGAGGGACTTTCCGGGCAGGGTGGTGTCGGCGTCAGAGGTGCCGAAATCCAGGTGAATTTCGTAGTTCCAGGAAGCGCGTCCGTCCGCGTTGGGAGAGCCGCTCTCGGCGAAGAACGCCGTTCCCGCGCGCGGCAGCACGGGCCCGATAAAGCGCTCCTGGGCGCGCAGTCCCACCTGCAGGGCCGACCCGCCGATCTCCACCGTCTCGAGGATGAAGGCGCCGTTGACCTGACCCGATCCGCCGATTGGGAAGAGGACGTCCTCCGGCTCCGGTGGCGCGGGCTGAGGGACGTCGGAATCCCACACGCTGGCTTCGCCACCGGCGACCACGGTGGCCCCGGAAGACGCGGCCAAGAGCAGCAGCGCGGAGAGTGCGAGCAGAGAGACGGTTTTAGTATTTCCCAAGGTTGGTTGCACAGCTAAATCCTCACGGAAAATCAGAAGACAGATTGTAAAGAGCACTCAAAGTCAACCGCGCCCGTGCGCGTCCCATTCAATACCTTACGATTTTTCGTAAAGCACGCCAGAACAGACGCGCCGGCGTGATGCCAGCGCGCCTCTTGAGACGCCTAGAGCAGACGCCCGGAACAGATGCCTAGAACAGGCATCAGCAACGGGCTTTTGAGGCGGGTGCCTGAGGGCCTTTTCAGGCCTGGCTCTCTCGGCTTGGGCGGGCGGTCAGCAAAGCGAGGAAGCCGGGCAGGTAGGCGAAGGACCAGGCGGCAAAGTGCCAGAGGTAGTTGGGGCCTCCCTCCGGCGGCGGCGAGGTCCAGACGCCCGAGATTGCCCAGAAGGCCAGGCCCGAGAAAACGGCCGCCAGGGCGGCGCGCCCGGCGGTCAGGCCAAAAGGCTCGCGCTGGGCTCTCGATCGATCGTTGAGCCAGGAGGTCACCAGCCACATGAGGGCCCAGGTCACCAGCAGGGCACCGAGATAACCCATCAGATAGGCGATCGGGTAGAACACGGCGGCGATCAGGCCGCCCGCCACGGGCAGGCCGAGCATCAGGACCTTGAACGCCCGCCGGCGCTCGCCTGGCGGAGCGCTCATCGCCAAAACGCCGGCGAGGATCACGAAGACCAGGATCCCGTGCAGCACCCCGGCCACGGGATCGCCGTCCTGCAGGTAGTTGGCCCACAGCCAGTCGCCGAAGGCCGAGACGAGGCCGAGGACGCCGGCGCCGGCGAGTCCTTTGCCGATCGCCCATTCTCGGGAGGTCGTCGAGGACTTCTCCTCCGCAGGCTGCGCGCTCATCGCTTCGGGTGCTTCGCGGTCGGTCATCGGGTGGGCCCGCCTCCCTCGTTCCGTCACATTTCTTCCAGGGGCGTAATCGCCAGCATCGCGAAACCGTGGGCCAGCATCTTGCGGAAGGCCGCCAGCAGCGCCAGGCGCGAGGAGCGCACGGGCTCCTCGGCGTCGAGCACCCGGTGATCGCGGTAGAAGGCGCTCAAGGCCTGCACCTGCTCGATCAGGAAGGAGGTCAGCCTCGAGGGGTCGAGACTCTCGGCGGCGTCGGCCACCACGGAGGGGTAGAGCAGGAGCGACTGCACCAGCGCCCAGGCCGCGTCTTACCCGAGCGCCAGATCGCCCTCCGGACGGCTCCACTCGCCGGCCTTGCGCAGGATGCGCGCGATGCGCGCGTAGCCATACTGCAGATACGGCCCGGTCTTGCCCTCGAAGGCGAGGGACGCCTTGGGGTCGAAGTGGATATCCGTCTCGCGGCCGACCATCAGCAGGGCGAAGACGATGGCCGCCATGCCGATGCCCTCGCCGCGCCGCGCGGCCTCGTCCTCTGAAAGCTCCGGAAACCGCTCGCGCACCGCCTCGGCGGCGAGCGAAGCCATCTGCGCCATCAGGTCGTCGGCGTCGACCACGGTGCCCTCGCGGGACTTCATTTTGCCCTCGGGCAGGTAGACCATGCCGTAGCTCAGGTGGGTGAGCCCAGAAGCCCACGGAAAGCCCAGCATCTGGAGGGTCGCCTGCAGCTGGCGCATGTAGTAGTTCTGCTCGGAGCCGATGCAGTAGTAGGAGCGGTCGAGGCCGAATTCCTCGAATTTGAGGGTCGCCAGGTTGATGTCCTGGGTGATGTAGAGGCCGGTGCCGTCGCCTCGCTGAACCACCTTGTCCTGCAGCTTCAGGCCCTCGAGCTTGGAGAGCGGGGCGATGATGGCGCCGTTCTCGGCGCGCTCGAAGACGCCCCTCTCGACCGCCTCGAGAATGACCTCCCGACCTCCCTGGTAGATATCGCTCTCGTAGTAGTGCTTGTCGAAATGCACCCCGAGGCGCTCGTAGGTGGACTCGAACCCGTCATAGACCCAGGAGTTCATGAGCCGCCACAGATCGCGGATCTCGGGGTCCTCGGCCTCCCACTTTTGCAGGATGTCGCGGGTCTCGGCCATCAGCTCCGATTCGGCGAGGAAGCGCTCCTCGAGCTTCTTCTTGGCGCGTTCGTCCTGCTCCGCGAGATCGAGATCCTGCGACGCCAGCCACTCCTGGCGCTCGGCGGAAAGGGCCTGATCGAAGCGCACGTAGTAGCGGCCCACGAAGTGATCGCCCTTGAGGCCGGCGGACTCGGGGGTCTCGCCGCTCGCGAAGCGGCGGTAGGCGAGCATCGACTTGGCGATATGGATGCCGCGATCGTTGATGATGTCGGTGCGCAGCACCTTCGCGCCCTGGGAGGCGATCAGGTTGGCCACCGAGCGGCCGAGAAGGGCGTTGCGCATGTGGCCGAGGTGGAGCGGCTTATTGGTGTTGGGCGACACGTACTCCATCATCACCACGTCGCCGCTCTGGCGATCCGAGTCGCCGTAGCCGTCCTCTTCGAGGACCTCCCTCACCACCCGGCGAGCGACCTCGGCGCGATCGAGGCGCAGATTCAGGTAGGGCCCGGCGGCCTCGGCGCGCTCCAGGACCTCATCACCCCCCAGGGACTCGGCCAGCTCGGCAGCGATCTTGGCGGGGTTGCTCTTCCAGGCCTTGGCGAGCGGGAAACACGGGAAGGAGAAGTCGCAGCCCGTGTGGTCTGGTGCCTGGCTGAACGCGACGGCGCTTTCTTCGAGGGCGCCCTTGGAGCGGGCGGCGAGCGCGGCGGCTAGGTGCCGATAGATCGAGGCGAGCGGCTCGCCGACGGCGGAGGCTTGGGAGAGGGCCTTCACGGGATTCTCCGAGGGGACGGGGTCTCAGCGGGAGAGAGGCGGCTGCCTCGAGGCGGCGGGATCGTAGCATGCGGTCCTTCCCGCTGATCTGTCCCTCACGGCCCCCTCAAAACTCGCGCGGCCAACCGACCGGGCACCACAGAGGGCGCTGCGGGAATGATGCCCTCCGCTGCTTCAGCCGCCCGGTGCTCTCCTCTCGGCCCCCTCAGAACTCGCGCGGCCAACCGACAGCGCACCGCAGAGGGC
>JBCCLG010000146.1:0-9354 GCA_039027015.1 Acidobacteriota bacterium
CCGAGGGTGAGGGTGATCCGCTCGTCGGGGCCGAGGCCGTCCACGAAGAAGCGGCCCCGCGAGTCGCTGAGGCTCGGGGGAAGGGCGCCTCGGCGCCGGTCCGTGGCGTCGATTTGAACCTCCACCTGCGGCCGGCCCTGCGGGTCGAGAACCCGCCCGGCCAGGGCCGCGGCGGGGTCCAGCTCGAAAATCTGCTCGGCGGCGCCGTCCGCCGGAAAGAAGACCGCCGAGCGCGTGCGGAATCCCGGCGCCGCGACCTCGAAGCGCAGGCCGCGGGCGGGCTCTCCCGGCGCCGCGTAGAGGGCGAATCGCCCGTCCTCGTCGCTGCGGGCGGCGAGATCGGCCTGGCCCTCGAGCCAAATCCAGGCGCCCTCGACGGGCCGGCCGTCGAGGCTCGAGCGCACCTCGCCGCGCGCCGCCTCCTGGGGCGCGATCGCCGCCGTATCGCCCTCAAAGCGCAGGATTTGGCGCCGCCCGGGGGCGAGATCTGCCCGCGCCCGCAGCGCGGCGGCTCCCGGCGGCGCCGCGAATTCCCCGTCCTTGGCGAGGAAGCTCCAATCCCCCGGACCGAAGCGCACCGCGGCGGCCTGGGGCGGAGGTCCACCCCGCGGGCGCAGCCGCCAGAGCGTCGCCGCCGCCTCGGGCAGGGTGATGCGGACCGCGGGGCTCGCCGCGGAGGCGACGGCCTCCAGCTCACCCACGTCGACCAGCTCACGGCCCGGCGCCCAGGCGCTCGCGAGCAGCCTCTCGCCCTCCGCCGTCGCCAGGCGAACAAGGCCCGAGCGGTCGCTGCGCGCGGCACGCGCGGCGGGCGTCCAGCGGGGGAGGTTGGCGGCCGGCCAGAAGCTTCCTCCGCCGCCGCTCGCGGCGCGCAGGATGGCGCCCGATACGGGGCGGCCCTCGGCGTCGACGGTGAGGGCCAAAAGCCCCGAGTCGGCCGGCAGCGTCACCGCCGGCAGATGCACCGGGCCCCACAGCGGCGCCAGGGTGCGGGTGGCCGGCACGTGCCCCGGCGCCTCGACTCTCAGGCGCCAGAAGCCCGGTTCGGGAGCGAGGATCTCAAACCGCCCGTCCGCCTCGCGCAGGCTCGCGCGGGCCGCCGCCTTGAGGCCGCCATCCGAGGCGAAAGGCCCCTCAGCGAGGCGCGTCAGCAGCACCCGGCCCGCGGCGAGGCCCGCGCCGCTCGGGCCCAAGGCGCGGCCCGTGATGCGCACGGCCTCTCGCTCGGGGTCCGCGCGCCGCTCGGGCTCCGCCTGCGCGCAGGCCGCCGCCGCGGCCATGACCATCGCGCCGAGCACCAGGCCCGTGAGGGACACGGGAAGGAAGCGCGACGCGCGCCGTTTGGGAGGTGAAGGCCGAGCGCGTGACATCACGCCGCCGATCCTAAGGCCACTCGATGAATCCGCCGTGAAGGAGGAGCGCTGGTCGCCGCCTGCGGGCCCGCGTGAAGGCCGCCTTTGCATCATCTGAGCCCTCGCCTCACGGTTTTTTCATCGGGCCCTCATAAGCCCCGCGCAGCATGGAGCCTCCCTTCGTCCCCGCCATTCCCCAATTCAGAACCCCCCCCTGAGGAGACTCCCGATGCGCTTACGCTCGCGTCTCGCGGCCCCGCTCGTGGCCAGCCTGACCTTGACCCTTTCATCTTTCGCCGACGACGGCCCGGGCGCCTCGGCCTCGAGCCAGCCCGCAAAGCCCGCGGCAACCGTCGCGTCGGTCCTCGAGGGCCTGGTCGATAAAACGCGCCCCGGCCTTCAGCTTGAGCTCATCGGCCGCTATGAAACCGGCGTTTTCGACGAGAGCGCCGCCGAGATCGCGGCCTACGACCCCGGCAGCTTCCGCCTCTTCGTCACCAACGGCGACGCGGGCAGCCTGCTCATCCTCGATCTCGCCGACCCGACTCGGCCGACCCTGATCCGGGCGATCGATCTCGCGCCGTGGGGTGCGCCCAACAGCGTGGCGGTGATGGGGGGACGGGTCGCCGTGGCCGTTAAGGCCGATCCCTCCACCGACCCCGGTCAGGTGGCCTTCTTCGACCTCGACGGCAACTTCCTGACCGCGGTGACGGTGGGCTCCCTGCCCGATATGGTGACCTTTACCGGCGACGGCTCCCGGGTGCTGACCGCCAACGAGGGCGAGCCCGACGGCGGCGTCGATCCCGCCGGTTCGATTTCGATCATCGACCTCGGCGCCGAGCCGTTCGCGGTTACGACCCTCGATTTCGAGGCCTTTGACGGTCGGCGAGCCGAGCTGGCCGCCAAGGGCGTGCGCCTCTTTCCGGACGTGCCCGTGAGCCTCGATCTCGAGCCCGAGTACATCGCCGTCTCTCCCGACGACTCGCTGGCCTTCGTCTCGCTGCAGGAGGCCAACTCCTTCGCCGTCGTCGATCTCGAGAGTCCCGCCATCGTCGACCTCGTGCCCCTGGGTCTTAAGAACCACACCTACGGCTCGATCGACGTCACCAGCTTCTTCCTCGACCTGCCGCCTCTCGGGACCACCGCCACCGTCAATCCCGCGAATCCGGGCCAGACCACGCCGGGCCAAACGATCCTGCTCGGCGGCCTTTCCGGCCTTTGGTTCGACGGCGTCGACGTCTTTACCGGGCGCTTCCGCTTCGTCACCGTGCCCGACCGCGGACCCAACGGCGAGCCCACCGACCTCGACGGGGACGGCGCGGTGGAGCGCCCCTTCCCGCTGCCCGACTATCAGGCCAGAATCGTGCACTTCGAGGTCGATCCGGGGAGCGGCGACGCCTTCGTCACCCGGCAGATTCCGCTGGTGCGAGCCGATGGGTCGACCCCGGTGACGGGCCTGCCGAATATCCCCGGCGTCGACGAGGAGCCGGTGGATCTCTTCGGCAACCCGCTGCCCTACGACGCCCTCGGCGCCGATATGGAGGGCGTGGTTCGCTCCCAGGACGGGCACTATTGGACGGTCGACGAGTACCGCCCGTCGATCTACCGCTTCGACCCCGAGGGCCGGATGATCGACCGCTTCGTGCCGGCGGGCTCCGGCGCCCTCGGCGGTCAGCCGGCGGGCGCCTACGGCACCGAGAGCCTGCCCGCCGAATACTCGAGCCGGCGGCGGAACCGCGGCTTCGAGGCTCTGGCCTTAGACCCCACCACGCCGACCCTCTACGCCTTTGTGCAAACGCCCCTCGCCAACCCGGACCGCGCGGCCAGCGACGCTTCCGACATCCTCAGGATTCTGGCCTTCGATCCCGTGGCGGGCAGGCCGGTGGGCGAGTACGTCTACCTGCTCGAGGCGCCGGATCTGCGGGTCGCCAAGGTCGACAAAATCGGCGATGCGGTGTGGACCGGCAGCGGCCGCATATACGTGATCGAGCGCGATTCCTCGGTCGATCTGACGGCCAAGAAATACCTCTTCGAGATCAACCTCAAGGGCGCGACCAACCTCCTGGCGGAAGACGCGCCGGCGCTTCTCGCCGGCAAGACCCTCGAGGAGCACACGCCGGACGAGCTGGCGGCCCTCGGCATCAGGCCGGTGAGCAAGATCAAGGCGGGCAACCTGCCGTCCCTGGGCTATCGCGCCGGCGACAAGCCCGAAGGCCTGGCGCTCCTGCCGAGTGGACGCCTGGCGGTCCTGAACGATAACGACTTCGGCCTGCTCGACGAGCCCGTGGCCGGCGACGGCACCGTGCCCTTCAACCCGGCGGCGCCCGCCGTAGAGCTGGCCTTTTTGAGCCCCACGGCGGGCGATCAGCTCGACGCCTCCGACCGCGACGGCGCGATCAACATCCGCAACTGGCCGGTTTTCGGTCAGTACATGCCCGATGCCCTCGACAGTTTCTCGGCCCTGGGCCGCACCTGGTTCCTCTCCGCCAACGAGGGCGACGCGCGCAGCGAAGACGAGCGCGTGGCCGATCTCCCCCTCGATCCGGAGGTTTTTCCCAACGCCGCCGTGCTGCAGCAGGACGAAAACCTCGGGCGTCTCGAGGTCTCCACCCTCGACGGCGATCTCGACGGCGACGGCGACTACGACCGCCTGCACGCCTACGGCGGCCGCTCGTTCACGGTGTGGGACGAGCAGGGGAACCTGGTGTGGGACTCGAGCGACGACGTGGCCTGGGTGACCGCCCTCGCTCAGCCGGGCTTCTTCAACGCCAGCAACGACGAGAACGGCTTTGACGCGCGCAGCGACGCCAAGGGCGCGGAGCCCGAGGCGGTGGAGGTGGGCTCGCTCGGCGGCCGCCTGTACGCCTTCTGCGGGCTCGAGCGGGTGGGCGGCATCCTGGTCTATGACCTCACGGACCCCCTCGGCATCTTTTTCGTGGGCTACATCAACTCGCGGGATTTCCTCGGCGATCCCGAGGCCGGCACCGCCGGCGATCTCGGCCCCGAGGGCCTGCTCTTCATCGAGGGTTCTGAGGACGGGGCGCGCCCGCCGACCCTGGTCGCCACGAACGAGGTGAGCGGCACGGTCAGCGTGTATCGCGTGATCGCCCTGCCGCCCGCGGACTGACCCCCTAACGCCAGCCGCCGCTCCCCGGCGGCTGGTCCGTTCCGCGGTCGCTGACGTATGCTCTGGGGCGATTCTCCCCCCGGAGCATTTCTTGAACTCGACGACCCGCCCCGAAGGACCCCGGAGCCCGATCTCGGAGCTCGAAGAAACGCTGATTCAGGACGAAGCCCAGCGCCAAATCGCGCTGCGCCAGGAGCCCGAGGGCGAAGAGCCTCGGCCGGTGATTCCAGGCTTTGATTTAGTGCGCGAGCTGGGCCGGGGCGCCTACGGCGAGGTGTGGCTGGCGATCGACCGCAACACCCGGCGCGAGGTGGCGATCAAGCTCTTCTCGAACGACAGCGGCCTCGACTGGCCGCTGCTGCAGCGCGAGGTCGGCAAGCTGGTGCAGGCGGTCACCGAGCGGCGCGTGGTGCAGCTGCTGCAGGTTGGCTGGCACGCCGAGCGGCCCTTCTACGTCATGGAGTTTTTGGCCGGCGGCTCCCTGGCCGACCGGCTGGCGGAGGAGGGCACCTTCTCGGTCGAGCAGACGGCGATCTACCTGCAGCAGATCGCCGAGGGGCTGGTTTTCCTGCACGGCAAGGCGATCCTCCACTGCGACCTCAAGCCGGCCAACGTGCTGCTCGACAGCGCCGGCGGCCTGCGCCTGGCGGATTTCGGGCAGGCGCGCCTCGAGGGCGAGGCGGGGCCGGCGGTGGGCACGTTCTTCTACATGCCGCCCGAACAGGCCAGCGTCTCCGGCAAGCCCGACGTGCGCTCGGACCTCTACGCCCTGGGCGCGGTCGCCCACGCCATGCTGACCGGCACCCCGCCTTACGCCAGCGAAGAGGCCAGCCGCGATTTGGCGAGCACCAACTCGGTGACCGATCGCATCGAGCGCTACCGGGAGATCATCGAGCGGGCCGATCCGCCGACCGCGCACCGCCGGGTGCCCGGTATCGACCGCGCGCTGGTGGAGATCATCGATCGCTGCATGGCCAAGGACCCCGACGAGCGCTTCGAGAACGCCCAGCAGGTGCTCGGCGCCCTGGTGCAGCGCCGCCGCAATCGTCTGCAGCGTCCGCTGCTGATCGCCGGCGTGCTGGGGCCCCTGGTGCTGCTGCTGGCCCTCGCGGGCATCGGCTATTTCGCCTTCGAAGAGGCCGAGAAGGCGGCGCGTCGGGCCCTGGTGGAGCAGAGTCTGTCGTCTGACCGCGGCACGGCGCGGGTGGTGGCGGCGGCGCTCGATCGCAATCTCTCGGCGGTCCGCCGGCGGGTCACGAGAGCGGCCGGCAGCGAGGGGGTCGCGGCGCTTTTCGAGGCCGGCGGAGGGCCGCGCGCCCGCTTTCAGCGGGTGACCGACGCCCTTTACGAAGAGTACCGGGATCGCTACTTCTACAGCTGGGTTCTGGCGGACCGCGGGGCGGTAGCCCAGGCCCGCTCGCCCTACGACGAGCGGGTGATCGGCCGCGACTACGCCTATCGCGAGTGGTTCTCGGGCGCCCTCGAGCGGCCCCGGGGCGATCAGCCCGCGGTGGCCGAGCCCCGCCGGGAGACCGGGCTGACCCTCGCCTTTCGCAGCACCGCGGCGGGCGAGCCCGTCCTGGTGAGCGTGGCGGCGCCGGTGCGCGGTGCGGACCAGGAGGTGGCCGGGGTGCTCGCCGCCACCCTCGAGCTGGGGACCTTCAACGAGTGGCTTTCGGACACCGAGGGCGAGGCTCTGCCCACCGGCTGTCCGGAGCGCTTCGTGGTGCTTTTAAACCGCGGCCAGCTGGTGCGCCATCCCTGCCCGGGTGCGGGCCTGGCGCAGCCGCCGCTCGGGCCCGAGGAGTACCTCGCCAAGACCTCGGTTCCCGCGCTGCTCGAGACCGAGGCCCAGGCCGCCGCCGAGTTCGCCGACCCGCTGCGGCCCGGAACCCCCTTTCTGGTCGTCGCCCAGCGCCTCGAGCAGCACCCCGACTGGGTGGCCCTGGTACTGCACGATCGCTCCGCCGCCGTGGCGCCGGTCGCCGCCCTGGCCGGCCGCCTGCGCGATTTGGTGCGCATCGCCGCCGGGGTCGGCCTGCTGGTGATCGGCACCCTGTGGCTCCTGCTGTGGCGGGTGACCCGCCCGCCCGCCGGCTGAAGAGGACCCGGCCCTCCGCTCGAGGCCGCGCCGGGTCCGAGATCAGCGGAGCGTCTCGACTCCTGGGGGACCTGGGTTCATCGGACTTGGGTCAACGGGGCCCGGGTCAACGGTGCCCGGGTCGAGGAGGCCCGGGTCGAGAAATCCCGAGTCGAGAAATCCCGAGTCGAGGTGGCCCGAGTCGAGAATCGCCATCACGCCGCCGCGCCCCAGTCCCTCGGCCTCGAGCCCGCGCCTGAGCTGCTGCAGGAGCCGCTCCAGCTTTCGGTAAAGGGGCCTGGCGGGCTCGCCGCGACGCTCGGCGATACGCCGGACGCTCAGGCCGTCGCGGAACCTCAGGCGCAGAAGCTCGAGGTCTGAGGGCTCTATTTCACCGGTGAGCTGCTGGAGAACCTCAGCGAGCCGCCCGGCCTCGGCGGCGCGTTCGGCGTCCACGACCCGCTGATCCGCGCGGCACGGAGCCTCGTGATCCTGCAAAGACTCGGCGGCGTCCACAAAGAGCCGCCGGGGCCGCTGGGGGATGGCGAGGGCCATCTTCTCCAGGCGCTCGGGGCAGGCCTCGGCGCGCGCGCGCAGGGTCTCGACGGCCTCCCGCGGGGCGAGCCCGTCGCGGTTGACGCAGCGGTCGAACGCGACCCCTAGAGCGCCCAGGCGCCTGGCCCGCGCGCTCGGTCGCCAGCGTCCCCAGGACCGGGCGCGCTGGTCGAGAAGAGCCCTCCTTGCCACGGTGTGAAAAAAAGCCCCGGGCCGTGCTGCGCCGTCCGCCCCGAGCGCTCGCCGATCCTTCTGCAGCAGCTTGAGCACCACCGCGCCGGTGAGGTCGTGGCGCTGATCGCGCGTGAGCCCGTACCTGCGGGCGATGCGGTGCGTGGCCGATTGAACTGGACCCACCGTCTCGGTGGGTGCTTTCTCGTGCGCTCTTCGCTGTAAATCCATAGCTGACTCCTCGCTCCATTTCGTCGTTCGGTTCCTCCCTCCACGAGGTGAACGCCACGCTACGAATCGGCGCGCTCGGAGTCCTGAGGCGGTCCTGTGGGGACCTGTGGAAATTCTGAGAAATCGGCCCATATGCAGGCAAGTCGTGCCGAGAGAGGGACTTGCATGGAGGAAGACGGATGAGCGCAGCGAACAGCGAAAAACTGAATAGGGATCTCTGTCCAGACCAATTCGAGATTCTTGTGCCCCAGGACTGCAAACTCTTTGGCGATATCTCGAACCCCAAAGCCTGGAAGAGATTCCTGGTGGAAATGAATCGTCACTTCCCTATCCCCGGGTTCCGGCCCCAGGACCTCACGAAGTTCGAGACGGGCTACACCTGCGATTGCCGTAAGGCCTGGAAGCTCGAAGGCGCCAGGGCCGAAGCCTTCGCGGCCAAAGTTCACGACCGGATCCACAGGCAGCTGCTGGCGCTCCGCGAGGTGAGCGCGGTGGACGTGGGCTTTGCGATCTCCGAACACGAGAGCCGGTTTGAGAACATGCTGAGTCTCAGAATTCACGTCGCTCAAAAGCGCTCGCCAGTGCAGCTGAGGCGCGCCGGCTATCTCAACCTGGTGGACCCAAGGCTGGTCTTCAAGCGAGATCTTTCGTTCTTGCGGTGGGTTGAGGGGCCCGACTCGGAGGACATCGAAGAGGCGTCCTCGAGACAGGCAGACCGCCAGTGCCCGCACTATGCGACGGTCTGGGTGGAGTTCAGAAGAAGGATGGCGCGGGAGATCCGGCGAAAGCTCAGAAACTACGGGTCTCTCTTCGCCAAGCGCTATCCCATCGCGGCGATTCACGATGCCGACCTCAACCTCTACTGTCCGTCAGGGCGGCCCAAGATTAGCGATCTGCGGTCGGTGCGGCTCTGCATTTGCGGCGTGCCGCTCGACATCATCAACTCGCGCTACAACCCTTCGATCACCCATCCCGGAGGCGACGCCGACGCCGGCGTTTTCGCCGAGAGACCTCAGCGCAGCGATCAGCTCAGCGATCAAGAGCTGCAGCTGATCGGCACGGGACGCGTCAATCCGCTGGTGGGCGGCGTGAGCGTTGGAACGATCACCGGACAGGCGGGCACCCTGGGGGGAATCGTGTGGGACCGCACCGACGGCACCCCGTGCGTCCTCTCCAACTGGCACGTTCTGGCCAGCACGCCCACCGCCCAGGTAGGCCAGCCGGTTTTCCAGCCGGCGCTCTTTGACGGCGGCACCGAGACCGACGTGGTGGCGCGGCTCAAGAGGTGGAGCCTCGAGGAGACCGGAGACGTGGCCCTCGCCGAGATCAGCGGCGCGCGGCACTACGCCTCGGGCGAGATTCTGGGCCTGTGGAGCCCGCTCGCCGGGTACGTGGCGCCGCGGCTCAACCAGAACATCCGCAAGTGGGGCCGCACCACGGGCTTTACCCGCGGCTTTATCGACGGACTCCACCTGGCGACCAACATCGACTACGGCAACGGCGTGGTGAGGTACTTCAGAGATCAGTTCCACATCGCTCCGCTCTACCTGGAGCTCGACGTCAGCCAGGCGGGCGACTCCGGGTCCCTGGTGATCGCGAGCTACAACCCTCTCGTTCAGCGCGAATATCTGACCAAGATGATTGAGTGGCTGCGCCTGATGTGCCGGGCCTACGGGCTTGAGCCGCTCAAGAAAGAGATCCGCGGAAGGCTGGTGCCCTGGTTCGATCGTCTCCGGGAGCTGGGGCTCGGCCCCGACAGCAACGACCTCATCGCCTACAACTCAGCGAAGAAGATCGAGCGGACCGCCGCCGCCGTAGACGTGGGCTCGCCGTCTGAC
>JBCCLG010000147.1:0-9314 GCA_039027015.1 Acidobacteriota bacterium
AACACCAGGGCCTTGTCGCCCTCCTCGATGATCTCCTCGAGGCGGCTCTCGAGCACGTCGATCTTGGCGCTCGATCGGTCCCGCAGGCCGGGATCGATCAGGCCGCCGTGGCACGACGCCTGGCGCAGGCGGAGAAGCGCCTCGAGCACCACCATCTTGGAGCGGTTGAGCCCCGCGGTCCTCATCTTGTCGCTCAGGAGCGAGCGGTAGTGGACCAGCAGCTCCTCATAGCGGCCGCGCTCCTTCTCCGAGAGCTCGCAGTAGAGGGTCTGCTCGGTTTTGGTCGGCAGGTCCTGGAGCACCTGACTCTTGGTGCGGCGCAGAATCAGCGGGCGGATGGCCTGGGCCAGAATCTCCACGGATTCCGCGGGCAGCTGGGCCTTGCCGGCGATCGACGAGGTGGCCGGCAGGCTGCCGAGCATCCCGGGATTGAGGAACTCGAAGAGCGACCACAGCTCCCCCAGGTGGTTCTCCACCGGGGTACCGGTGAGCGCCAGGCGGTGGTCTCCCTGGACCAGGCGGCAGGCCTTGGCGGTCTGCGAGCCGGAATTCTTGATCGCCTGGGCCTCGTCGAGCACCACCAGATCGAAGTGAACCCCGCGCAGCGTCGCGACATCCCGGCGCAGGGTGGCGTAGGTGGTCACCAGGATCGACGGATCGCCGTCGGCGGCGAGGGTCTGCTCGAGAACCTCCCGGCGCCCGGGGCCGTGGTAGGTCACGAGCCGCAGGCCCGGGGTGAAGCGCCGGGCCTCCGAGCCCCAGTTGTGCACCACGCTGCGCGGCACCACCAGCAGCGAGGGTCGCCCGCCGTGGCTGCCCGCCAGGCGCCGGTGCTCGAGCAGCGCCAGCACCTGGATGGTCTTGCCAAGGCCCATATCGTCGGCCAGGCAGCCGCCGAGACCCAGCTCGCCGAGCCACTCCATCCACGCGACGCCGCCTTCCTGGTAGGGGCGAAGGGTGCCCTCGAAGGTCTTGGGGGCGGGGGTCGGTTCGAGTCCGCCGAAGGCGCGCAGGCGCTCCCGGACCCGCCGGAAGACGGCGTCCACCTCGACCTCCGGCTGGGTCGCCAGCAGGGCGTCAAGAAAAAGAGCCTGGTGACCCTCAAAGCGCAGGGCCTCCTCGTCCGGGGCGCCGGTGAGGAGCCGAGAGAGCGGGGCGAAGCGCTCGATCCACTCGGCGGGCAGCAGGCCCACCGAGCCGTCGTCGAGCTGCACGAAGCCCTCGCCCCGGCCCGCGGCGCGCAGCAGGGCCGGCAGCTGCACGGCCTGAATCTCGAACAGCATCTCGCCGTCGAGCTCGAACCAGTCGATGGCGTTCTGGGCCCGGGAATGCACCTGCGCCGAGAAGCTGGAGGAGGCTCGCAGGCGCCTGCCCTCGGCCTCGAGGCTCCAGCCGCGGGCGCGCAGGGCCTCGCTGATTTCTGAGAAGTCGGAGCTGGCGACGTAAAAGGGCTCGCCGGCGTCGCCGCGGTAGGGGTCGAGATCGCCCCGCAGGCCGGTCTCCGCCGCGTAGTCGCGCTTCACGATGCGCCGCGCTTCCGGGTCGGCCCAGCTGCCGTTGGTGGAGTCCGGCGCCAGGCGCTGGTCTCCGTAGACGAAAAACGGCTGGCCGAGAACGCGTCCCCTCTCGAGCATCACGGTCAGCAGCGGCTCGGGCTCCAGGGTCACCGTAGGCCACTCGAGGCCTTCGGGCAGGTTGAGCGGCGGCGTGCCGGGGATCTCGCTGACGCTCACCAGGAAGGAGCCGATGTCCTCGTGGGGGATCACCAAGTCCTGCTCGCCGCGCAGGGAGGCGAGCCACGGGAAGGCGCTGCGGGTGTGCTGCAGGCGGGAGACCGTGCGGCCGAAGAAGACCTCGCCGGAGGCGAAGGCGATGCGCGCCTCGGACGCCGGGCGCCTCTCGAGGCTGAGGGAGCCGTCCTCCTGCAGGGTCTCGCGGGTGAAGGCGCCTCCGAGGCGCAGGCGCTCGCCGTCGCTGGTGCCCTCGATCTCAAAGCGCCAGCCCGGCTCCGGATCGTAGTCGAGGGGCTCGAAGCCCAGCTCGGGAGTCTTGATGAGCCAGCCGAAGCGCCCGGTGGCGCAGAGTAAGGGCAGCAGCGTGCCGAGCAGCGCCGGGTCGATGGCCACCGAGCGGCGCCGGGTTCTGGAGCCGTAGCTTCCCGACACCACCCCCTGCCAGTCGCCGGTCGCCAGCCCGAAGAGGATCTCCACCAGCCGCTGGTCCTCGGGCTCGAGAAAGGGCACGTCGTCGGCCTCGAGGTGGCCGCGCTGGAGCTTGCCGTAGCCGCCGCCGGCGAGCACGTTGCGGCGGAAGAAGGTGAGCCGCAGGGTGCCGGTCTTGGCGAAATCCTGATCCGGATTGATGAGGTAGTAGACGCTGCGCAGCACCGGCTCCCCGGAATTCGCTGCGGCGGTCGACTGCTGGAGGCCGTGAAGCCACTGATGCCACGGCGCCGGCGCCGGCGCGTAATAGGGCGACCGGCGGCCGGCGTCGCCGCCGTGTCCGCCAAGGGGGCTGCGGTTCAGCAGCTCGAGGGGCTCGTTGCCCGGCGCCAGGCGGTGGAGACCCTCGGCGTCGAGCACCTGAATGAGGGCCCAGAGATGTTTACACCCCTCGGTCTCGCGCTGAAAAAAGGGGCAGGTGCAGTGGACCCCGAGCAGCCCGCGATCGACCCGATCCCAGCGGATCTCGAGCTCGTAGGAGGCGTCCCCGCTGCCCCGGACGGCCGCCTTGACGCCGTCGGGCGCGACCCGCTGCAGGGTCACCCGGCCTTCTTCGGCGTAGCGCTCGCCGCGCCTCATGGAGGCGTCGCTGAAATACCGGCGGGTGCGGTTGCTCAGGGAGTCGAAGGAGCGCGTCATTGCGGGAAGCCGGCCGGAGAGGGGAAGATCAGGGGGCGCCGAAGCCGACCGTAAGGAGCGGATTCTACGGGAGATCTAGCCTCGGCGCTCGATCGAAGAGTCGAGGGCGCCCGCCCGCCCGACCTATCTACGCCCGCGCGACGCGAGAGGACCTGCGCTGACATGCCCGATTTCGAGATCATCTCCCCGTTCAGCCCCCAGGGCGATCAGCCCGAAGCGATCGCGCAGCTGGTGGAGGGCGTCCGCGACGGCGACCGCGACCAGGTTCTGCTCGGCGTCACCGGCTCGGGCAAGACCTTCACCATCGCCCAGGTGGTGGAGAAGATCAATCGTCCGGCCCTGGTTTTGAGCCACAACAAAACCCTGGCGGCGCAGCTCTACCAGGAGTTCAAGAGCTTCTTTCCCAACAACGCCGTCGAGTATTTCGTCTCCTACTACGACTACTACCAGCCCGAAGCCTACGTGCCTCAAAGCGATACCTACATCGAGAAAGAAACCTCGGTGAACGAGGATCTCGACCGCCTGCGCCTGCGCGCCACCAAATCGCTCTTCGAGCGGCAGGACGTGCTGATCGTCTCCTCGGTGTCGTGCATTTACGGCCTGGGCTCGCCGGAGACCTTCTCCAGCATGCTGCGCTACTTCGAGGTGGGCGATGACGAGGGGCTCGACGCCGCCCTCGCCGCGCTGGTTTCGATGCAGTACGAGCGCACCAACATGGATCTCTTCCCCGGCGCCTTCCGGGCCCGCGGCGACGTCCTCGAGATCCTGCCGTACTACGACGAGGTCGGCGTGCGGGTGGAGTATTTCGGCGACGAGATCGAGCGCCTGAGCCTTTTTGACACCCTGCGCGGCGAGGTGACCCAGGATTTAGAGCGCATCGCGATCTACCCCAAATCGCACTACGTGACCCCGGAAGATCAGATGAAGCGCGCCATCCACACGATCCGCGGGGAGCTGCGCGAGCGCCTGGCGGAGCTCGAGGGCGCGGGCAAGCTGCTCGAGGCCCAGCGCCTCGAGCAGCGCACCCGCTTTGACCTTGAGATGCTCCAGGAGATGGGCTTTTGCCACGGCATCGAGAATTACTCGCGCCACTTGACCGGCATGCTTCCCGGTCAGCCGCCGCCCACCCTGCTCGACTATCTGCCCGACGACATGCTGCTGATCGTCGACGAGAGTCACCAGACCGTGCCGCAGGTGCGGGCCATGTTCAACGGCGATAGGGCGCGCAAGCAGACCCTGGTAAACTTCGGCTTCCGCCTGCCGAGCGCCCTCGACAACCGGCCGCTAACCTTCGAGGAGTGGAACGCCCGTCCGGGCCAGCGCATCTTCGTTTCCGCCACCCCGGGGCCCTGGGAGCTGGAGCAGACCGAGGGCCTCTACGCCGAGCAGATCATCAGGCCCACGGGTCTTCTGGATCCGCCGATCGACGTGCGGCCGGCGCGCGGTCAGGTCGACGACCTCTTAGCCGAGGTGCGCGCGGTGGTCGAGACCGGCATGCGGGTGCTGGTGACCACCCTCACCAAGCGCATGGCCGAGGAGCTGACGCAATACTTCCAGGAGCTCAAGGTGCGGGTGCGCTATCTGCACTCGGACATTGAGACCCTAGAGCGCGTCGAGATCATCACCGCGCTCCGGCGAGGCGAGTTCGACGTCCTGGTCGGTATCAACCTGCTGCGCGAGGGTCTCGACCTTCCCGAGGTCGGCCTGGTGGCGGTTTTAGACGCCGACAAAGAGGGCTTCCTGCGCAGCCAGACCTCCCTGGTGCAAACCGCCGGCCGCGCGGCGCGCAACGCCGACGGGCGGGTGATCTTCTACGCCGACCACGTCACCGACTCCATGCGCCGCGCCATGGACGAAACCTCCCGGCGGCGCAAGAAGCAGCAGGACTACAACGAGACCCACGACGTCGAGCCCAAGACCGTGCTCAAAGACATCCACTCGCCGCTGGTCAAGCTCAGCCAGCTGGATATGTATTCCGTGGGCGGCGTGCCCGCCTCCAAGGTCGCCGAGCCCGCCGCCGCCCAGGACGACCGCCCGCTCAGCGCGCGGATCAAAGAGACCGAGAAGAAGATGCGCGAGGCGGCCAAGAACCTCGAGTTTGAGGAGGCCGCTCTGCTGCGCGATCAGCTCAAGGAGCTGCGCGAGCTGCAGATCTTCAGCGCCTAGCTCCAGCTAGCGAGGCGCTCAGCCGTCCACCGGGTGGCGCAGGGGCGCCTGGCCCGAGCGCTCGAGGGCGGCGCTGCCGCCCGCGGTGAGGCGCAGGCCGCCGGCGGCCTCAAGCTCCAGCCAGCCGCGCTGCTCGAGCCGCCCGACGATGCGCCGGAGCTTGCCCGCCCGCCAGCTGAAGCGCCGGCGCACGCGGTCGAGGGAGCTGGCGTCGTGATGCCCCAAATGGAGCATCAGGAGCTGCTCGGCCATGCCCTCGCTCAGGGTGCGGTGGCGCCACAGCTTGGCCAGCACGCCGTGGCTCGGCGAGCCGAGGAGCACGGCGGCGAAGAGCGCGCCGGCGGTGGTGGCCATGGCGCCGGCGATGGAGGCGTCGAGAAGGCGCGCTAGGTAATAGCCGAGAACCGCCGAGGCAACGCCGAAGAGCACCGAGAGCGCCAGCATGCGCGACAGCCGCTCGGTCAGGAGATAGGCGGTGGCCGGGGGCACCACCAGCATGGCGACCACCAGAATCGCCCCCACCGACTCAAAGGCCCCCACGATGGTGACCGAGAGAACCGCCATCAGCAGGTAGTGCACCAGAACCGGCGAGAAGCCGAGAGCCGCCGCCAGCGCGCGGTCGAAGGTGCTGAGCTTCAGCTCCTTGTAGAAGGCCGCGATGAAGGCGATCACCAGCGCGAGGATCGAGCCGTTGATCCACAGGGCCCGCGGGCCGAGATTCCGCTCGCCCCAGAAAACGGCGTCCCATGGCGTGTAGGCGATCTCGCCGTAAAGCACGCACTCGAGGTCGAGATCGACCTCGCCGGCGTAGCGGCTGATCAGGATGACGCCGATCGAGAAGAGCGCCGGGAAGACCACGCCGATCGACGCGTCTTCCTGCAGGCGTCCCGAGCGGGTGCCCATCTCCACCAGAAAAACCGTCAGCACCCCCAGGGCGGCGGCGCCCACCACCATGGGCAGGGTCGAGCGGTCGCCCGAGATGAGAAAGGCGATGGCGATGCCGGGCAGCACCGCGTGGCTGATGGCGTCGCCGAGAAGCGCCATCCTGCGCAGCACCAAAAACGTGCCCACCAGCGCGCACGAGGCCGCCACGCAGCTGCCCACCAGCAGGATGATCAGGGTCGGGCTCATGACGCCGTCGCCTCCTGCAGCCGGGGGATCGGCTGGCCGTGGGGGTCAACCGAGGGGTAGCCCAGGGCCTCTTCGAGGTGCGCCACCGCCTCGTCGCTCAGGGTGTGCTCCATGGCGTCGGCGTCGCGGTGCACGTGGTCGGCCGCCAGCTCGAGCTGGCGCGTGAGGTAGAGCTCCCACAGCCGGTGCTTGCGCACGATGCGCCGCGCCGCCTCGATGCCGAGGGCGCTCAGCCGCCAGCCCGCGGAGGATCGCTCCACCAGGCCGCGTCGCCTGAGGCGCCGGGCCACGCGGGCCAGCTGGCCGGCGCTTTGGCCGCGGATCCCCATCAGCTCCGGGGTCGCCACCGCGGTCTCGAGCTCGCCGGCCCGCTCGCCGTACACGTAGAGATCCTTGAGCAGATTCTCAGAGAGGATCCGCCGCACCAGGCGCACGTCCTCAAGCCGCGCCCACAAAAGGCCCCGCCGCGGCGCCAGGGCCAAAGAGGCGATCAGGATGGCCGAGGAGATCAAAACGATAATCGGCCCGGTGGGCAGCTTGGCCACCGCCGCCGACGCCAGGGCCCCGGCCGCGCCGGCGCCGCCGCCAAAAAGCGCGGCGAGGGCCATCATGGTCGCCATGCGCTCCGTCCACTGGCGGGCCGCCGCCGCCGGCATCACCAGCGTGGCGACAATCAGAATCACGCCCACCGTCTGCAGGCCGACCACCACGACCACCACCAGCAGCAGGGTCAAAAGCACCTCGAGGCGCCGCATGGGAAAACCGAGGCTGGCCGCGTAGTCGGGGTCAAAGCACAGGATCTTGAACTCTTTATAGAAGAGCGCCACCGTCCCGAGGACGATCGCCGCCAGAACCGCCATGAGCTGAATATCCCGCGGCATGAGGGTGGCGGCCTGGCCGAAAAGGTATTTGTCGAGCCCGCTCTGATTGCCCCACGGCAGCTTCTGAATGTAGGTTAGGAGCACGATCCCCAGGCCGAAGAAGACCGAGAGCACCATGCCGATGGCGGTGTCCTCGCTGAGCCGGCTGAAGCGCACCACCAGCAGGATGACCAGCGCGCCGAGCAGGCCGGCCACCAGCGCGCCGGCAAAAAGCGGCAGGGGAGTCTTGGCGCCGGTGAGCAAAAAGCCGAGGCACACGCCCGGCAGCGCGGCGTGGGCCAGGGCGTCGCCCAGGAGCGACTGGCGCCGCAAAAACGCGTAGCAGCCCATCACGCCGGCCAGCACCCCGAGGAGGCTGGCGCCGGCGAGAACGTTGCGCGCGGTGAAGCTGAGGTCGAAGTCCATCGCAGAAAACCCGAAGCTAGCTCTCGCCCGGCGGCGGCCCGGCCGGCTGCTGCAGCGTCGGGTCCTGGGCGCGGGCGCGCAGCAGATCTTCGGTGGCCTGGGTGAGCACGGTGAGGCGGCCGCCGTAGGTGCGCTGGAGGTTCTCTTCGGTGAAGGTGGTGGCCACCGGCCCGTGGGCCACCAGGCGCATATTGAGCAGCACCACGTGGTCGAAATACTCCGCTACGGTGTGAAGGTCGTGATGCACGGCCACCACCGTCTTGCCGGTGGCGCGCAGCTCCTGGAGCAGGCCGAGGATCGCCCGCTCGGTGGTCGCGTCAACGCCGGCAAAGGGCTCGTCCATAAAGTAGAGACGCGCCTCCTGGGCGAGGGCGCGGGCTAAAAAGACCCGCTGCTGCTGACCGCCCGAGAGCTGGCTGATCTGGCGGTTGGCCAGGTGCCCGATGCCCACCTTTTCGAGACAGCCGAGGGCCATCTCCCGGTGCTGCCTCGAGGGCCGCCGGAACCATCCCAGGCGCCCGTAGAGGCCCATGGTCACCACGTCGAGGGCGCTGGTGGGGAAGTCCCAGTCCACGCTCTCGCGCTGCGGCACATAGGCCACCCACGAGCGGCGCTGGCGGTAGCTGGCGCCGCAGATTTTCACCCCGCCGGTGATCGGGTCGATCAGGCCCAGAATCGACTTTAAAAGCGTCGATTTGCCGGCGCCGTTGGGCCCCACGATGGCGATCAGCTTGCCTTCCGGCAGGGTCAGGTCGATATCCCAGAGAACGGGCTGCGTGTGGTACGCCACGGTGAGGTCGTGGACCTCCACCGCCGGCTCGCGGGCGGCATCCTCCGGACCCTGGGGAGACTCGAGAACATCTTTCATGGCGATTCTCCGCCGCCCTCAGGGCGCGTCGTCGGCCCCGTCCTCGAGGGCCTCGTCCGGAGGGCCTCCCAGAGCGCCGACCACGGTCTCCACGTTGTGCCGCACCATGCCCTCGTAGGTGCCCTCGGGAGTCCCCGGGGCGCCCATGGCGTCGCTGAACAGCTCGCCGCCGATCTCCACTCGATGGCCGCGGGAGTCGGCCGCGGCGCGCACCGCCTCCACCGTCCTGCGAGGCACGCTCGACTCCACGAAAATCGCCGGGATGTCGCGCTCGACCACCAGGTCGACCACGCGGTCGACGTCCTGCAGGCCGGCCTCCGCGAGGGTGCTGATGCCCTGAATGCCGATCACCTCGAGGCCGTAGCGGTCGCCGAAATAGCCAAAGGCGTCGTGAGCCGTGATCAGAACCCGGCGCTCCTCGGGAAGCTCGCCGATCTTCCCGACCACCCAGGCGTCGAGGTCCACCAGCTCCTGACGCACCGCCTCGGCCTGGGCGCGCAGCAGGTCCTCGTGCTCGGGCAGGATCTCCACCAGTGCGTCGGCGATCGGCGTCACCGTCTCGGTCCACAGGGAGACGTCAAACCAAATATGCGGGTCGTACTGGCCCTCCAGCTCGGGGGGCTCGCGCCGCTTCTCCTCGGGGATCACCTCCGAGATCGCCACCACCGGCCGGTCGCGGGCCAGCTTGACGAGGATGTCGCCCATCTTGCCTTCGAGAAAGAGGCCGTTATAGAGGATGAGATCCGCCTCGGAGAGCGTGCGCACGTCGCTCTCGCTGGCCTTATAGAGGTGGGGGTCAACCCCCGGCCCCATGAGCCCCTGGACCTCCGCCAGCTCGCCAGCGATGCGCGCTGCCGTATCGGCGATCATCCCGGTGGTCGCCACCACCTGCGCCGGGCCGTTGCCGGCGCCCGAATCCGGGGGGGCAGGGGCGCAGCCGAGGGCGAGAAGGAGACTGAGTGAGGCTAACAGGGTCAGTTTTTTTGACATATCAAAATCTTA
>JBCCLG010000148.1:0-9296 GCA_039027015.1 Acidobacteriota bacterium
CCGCCGCCAGTTCCCCCGCCCGGGCGCCTTCAAAGCCCAGGTGAGTATCCGAAAGAAAGGCGGTTCGGCAGCGCAGGCAAGGGGCCTCAGCGATCGAGGGGAGAGTCGGCAGGCGAAATTGGTGGACCTGGCCCGGCGGGGCCTCTGCGGCGTCCTTCGGAAGAAGCGATTCGGGGTTCATCTGGCTCCCTTCGCGGTTAGGCCGAGATAAAACGGAGGATTCCTCGGGGCCGCGCCACAGGCTAGGGGAGGTCTGTGAAAGTCGAACCGCGCCAGCGTAAAAAGAGTCGGCGAAATCGCAAAGGTTCGGCGCACACTATGAAGAGATCTGAACCGCCGGGCCCTCCCAAGCGCCGTCCGCGGTGATCGATTGGATCTTGGGAGGTCAGGGGGTGCGCATCGAGAGTTCTGCGGTGGTCGCCGGCTCGCTCTCGGACCATCAGATGGTCACCGCCTCGGTGCGTTGGATGGAGCGGGGCAGCTGGCGCTGAGCCGGGGCCCGGCGAATTCGAGCGGGAGTTTGGCGCGGTGCTAGGGTCGGGCCTCCCAACCCCCCTCCAGAGAGTTTCACCGTTTTCGGAGTCTCCAGCGTGAGCGAAGCCCTGCGTCTCTTCCTGGTCTACGGCCTCGCTTCGGCGGCCTTTCTCGCGCTGGCCCACCGCTTCGTGCGGCCCGTGGGCTCAGGAGCGGCCCTGGCTCTCGTGCTCCTGCCGCTGGTCAGCACCGGCGGCGCGATGGTGCGCGGCGATTTCTACGGCGGGCTCAATATTTCGTACCACACGCCGCCGCTGCACGCCGAAGCCGACCGCCTGCGGGATCAGGAGCCCGAGCACGGCTACGCCAACGGGCCGCTGATGGACCAGATCACCCAGGTGGTGCCTTGGCGAAAGGCCGTGCGCGAGCTGGTGAAGAGCGGCCATCCGCCGCTGCTGAATCGCTTTTCGCGCGGCGGTGATCCGCTGCTCGGCGGCTCCCAGGCCGCGCCTTTTGATCCCAAGGTATGGATCGGCTTTTTGCTGCCCTTGGCAACCGCGGTGACCTTCGCCTGCAGCTTTGTACTTTTTCAGGCCGCGCTCTTCACTTTTCTCCTGCTGCGCGAGTACGAGCTCGACGAGCTGTCGGCGATTTTCGGCGGCGCGATCTTCATGCTTTGCGGCTTTCTCGATTTTTACCTCACCTGGTCGCTGACCTCGGTGGTGGTGGCGCTGCCGCTTCTCCTGCTCGGCCTGCGGCGCATCGCCCTCGGCGAGCGAGGAGGCTTCGCCGCGTCGGTGGTGGCCTGGCTGCTCGCCCTGGCCGGCGGTCACCCGGAGTCTGTGCTGCACGTGACCACCCTCGGAGGCGTCTACTTTCTCGCTCACCTGCCGAGATCGCCCTCGGTGCGCCGGGCTTTTGGGCTGTCGATCGCCGCCGGGCTGGTGTCCTTCGGCCTGGCCGCGCCGGTCGTCTTTCCGTTTATCGAGGTGCTGCCGCAAACCCACGACTATTGGGCCCGCCAGGCCCACCATCCGGATCCCAGCCTCGGCTGGGTCGAGCTGGCGCGCAGCGCTCTCGGGGCCCTCTATCCCTTCGCCTGGGGAGAGCCGTGGGCGCACGGAAGCGCGGAGCTTCCGGAGCGGTTTCACGACGCCACGGGCGCCTTCGTCGGCGCCGTGGCCCTGGGCTTTGCGCTCCTCGGTCTGATCGCGGGGCCGCCGGCGCGGCGGGGCTTCGGCCTCATGGCGGCGCTGACTTTCCTGGTCGCCCTCGGCGTCCCCTGGCTCTCGGATCTGATCGCCTCGCTGCCTCTCTTCTCGATTTCCTTGAGCGGGCGCCTGACCTTCGCCACGTCCCTGGCGCTGGCGGTTCTCGCCGCTTTCGGCTTCGACTCGGCGCGCCGGGATCCCACCCGCGGCAGAATGGCGCTGCTCGTCGCCGTCGCGCTGGCGGTGGCGGGCGGCGCTCTGTGGCGCCTTGAGACCATGCGCGCTGCGGATCTTCTGAGCGACCTTCACCGCGCCTCGATCCTGCCGGCGCTCGCCGGGCCGCTGCTCGCCGCCCTGGCCGGTCTGCTGATCCGCGCCTCCGGCCAGCGCGCCTCGCGGCGGCTCGGCCTCGCCTGGATGGCCATCTTTCTGCTCTGCCACCGCGGCGAGCTGCCGCGCCTCTACCACTCCTTCGACCCTTCCCTCTTCTATCCGCCGGTCGCCGAGCTGGCCGAGCTGCCGACGGGCGGCGAGCCCTATCGCGTGCTCGGCCGTTTTCACGACCTGGTGCCCGGGCAGTCGGCGCTCTGGGAGCTCGAGGACGCGCGCGGGCCGTGGGTGCTGGCCCATCGCAGGGTGGCGGATTTGCGGCAGATGTGGTGCGAGCTGGTCTTCGCGTTTTTCTGCCGGGCCGAGAGCCTGGAGCCGCCGCTGCTCGATTTGATGAACGTGCGCTACTCAATCGGCGCGCCCCAAAGCCCGGAAGAGTCCGGCTGGCCCGCCGTGCGGCGGGGCGCGAACGCGGCGATTTTCGAGAATCCCGACGCCCTGCCGAGGGTCTTCGCGCCCGCCCAGATCGACATCGTCCGCCCGGGCTCCGCGGTGCTCCACGCCATGGCGCAGGCCACGGAGTTTCGATCTCTGGCCTGGGTGGAGGATGAGCAGCTGCCCGCGGGTCGCGGACCCAACGGCAAGGCCCGGATCACCACCCGCGCCGACGGTCCTGATCTTCGCGTCTCCCTCGGCCCGCGCGAGGGAGACGAGCGCCTGTGGCTGCTGGTCAGCCAGGTCTATTGGAGCGGCTGGCGGGCGGTGGCCGAGGGCGGCGAGCGGCTGACGGTGAGGCCCGCCAACCACGCCTTCTTCGCGGTTTTGGTGCCGCCCGGCGTCTCGGAGATCCACCTCTTCTACCGGCCTGCCGGCTGGGTCTACGGCTGGTGGGTATGCGGCTTCACCGTTCTGCTCGCGGCGCTGGGCTCTCGGTTCCTGCGCCGTCGCGGGGCCCTGGATTTCCCGGAGAGCCCCGACGACCCGGGCGGCGCCTGATTTAGGCCCGGGGGTCGTCGGCGGATTTCTCGGCCCGATCGCGCGGGTCCGAGTGAACCGATTCACCGTCTGATTTTGGAGCCGAGTATGTTGCCGTTTCGTTCGATTCGCTGCGTCCGCGCGTCGGCCTCAGGAATGCTGGCCCTGGGCGTCCTCGCCTTCGGTCCAGGGGCTGCCGGCGAGGAGCCGAGCCTCGAAAGCCCGCCCGAGCATTGGCTGGCCGTTCGAGCCGAGGAGCCTTGGGTGGTCTTCTTCGACACCGCCGGCGGACCCGAGGAGGCTTCCGGCCTAGACCGGCGCTTCGATCTGTGGGACGTCGCCCCCGGGGGTGAGCGGGTGTGGGCTCTGGTCAGCGAACGGGAATGGCGCGATCTGCGGTCCGAGGGCTATGAGCCGCGTCTCGATGAGGAGCAGACCCGCACCCTCGAAGGCCTCGGCGAACGTCTCGCCCTTCAGGGAGGCGGTATCCCGGGATTCCCGTGTTACCGGACGGTAGAGGAAACGCTGGCTACCGGCGCCGCCCTGGCGGCCGACCACCCGAGCCTCGCGACCTGGATCGACGTCGGCGACAGCTGGCTCAAAACCCAGGACCCCAGCAGCGGCTTCGATCTTTTCGTCCTGAAGCTCACCCAGTCGGCGGTGCCCGGCCCGAAGCCGATTTTCTTCGCCAACTTCGCGATTCACGCTCGGGAGTACGCGACCGCCGAGCTCGGGACCCGCTTTGCCGAATGGCTGGTCGCAGGCTACGGCGGGGACCCGAACATCACCTGGCTACTCGACCACCACGAAGTGCACCTGATGCTGCAGTCCAACCCCGACGGCCGCGTCGAGGCCGAGGCCGGAGCCTTCTGGCGCAAGAACGTCAACAACGCCCACTGCCCCGACACCTCGGATAGGGGCGTGGATCTGAACAGGAACTTCGACTTTCAGTGGGGCTGCTGCGGCGGTTCGAGCGGCTTTGACTGCTCGACGGTCTACCGAGGTCCGCTGGCGGGCTCGGAGCCCGAGATCATGGCTCAGCAGGCCTACGTGAGGTCGATCTTCCCCGACCAGAGGGGGCCCGGTCTCGACGACCCGGCGCCCGCGGACGCGACCGGCGTGGCCATCGACGTGCACTCGTTCAGCGAGCTGGTTCTGTGGCCCTGGGGCTTCACCACCGCGGATTCGCCCAACGCCGCCGCGTTCCGCACCCTGGGCCGAAAGCTGGCCTTCTTCAACGGCTATCGGCCCATCCCCATCCACGATTTGACCATCGCCGACGGCAGCAGCGCCGACTTTTACTACGGCGAGCTGGGGGTGGCGGGGCTGGCGTTCGAAATCGGCACGACCTTCTTTCAGTCCTGCTCCTTCTTTGAGTCGGACCTTCTCGAGCCGAATCTCGAGGCGCTGCTTTTTGCCGCCAAGTCGGCGCGGGCGCCTTTTCTCGAGCCGTCGGGACCCGAGGCCCTCGACGTGACTGTGACGCCGTCGACGGTTGAGGCCGGAGCGCTCGTGCAGCTCACCGCCACGGTCGACGACTCGAGATTCTCGACCGCCGAGGGCGTTGAGCCTAGCCAGACGATCGCCCTGGCGGAGGCTTTTGTGGGCGCGCCGCCCGGGGCCGCGGGCGCCGCTCCGCAGGCCATGGCGGCGACGGACGGTACCTATGACGAGACCCTCGAGGCCGTGGCCTTGACCCTCGAGACCGCGGGCCTCGCTCCGGGCCGGCATCTCGTTTTCGTGCGCGGAAGCGACGCCGGTGGACGCGAAGGCGTGGTGTCGGCCGCCTTCCTCGAGATCGAGGACTCGCTCTTTCGCGATGACTTCGAGAGCGGCGGCACCGGCGCTTGGGCGCAGACCGTGCCCTAACCCAAGCGGGCGGAAGCCTTCAGGAGTCGCGACGAATGGGCACCACCTCGGCTAGACCCAGGGCCTGGCCGAGGGCCTCGTCCTGGCCGCGGCGTCCGCCCGCTCCGGGCAGCAGGTCGTGGCGCAGCAGCGCCAGGTCGTCGAGGGCGGTGAGCGGCGCCGCCGGTCCGCCGTCCTCGTCCGATTCTTCGGCCAGCAGTTCCCCGCACTCCTCGAGCCTGCCGCTGGCCGCGTAGCTCACCGCCAGGTCCCGGCGGCAGAGGGCCGCTCGCCTCGCGTCCTGACAGCCTTCAAAGGCGCGCACGGCGTCCTCGAAGTAAAGCGTGGCGATCTCAGGGGTCGCCGGCAGCACCGTGCGGCCCAGAAGCCAGGCGCGATGGGCTAGCAGAGCCGAGGTGGCGAGGGATTCATAGAGGGGCAGGGACCGCCGCACGTAGGCGGCGGCCCGGCGCAGCCCTTCGCCGCCTTCGCCGAGGGCCTGGCTGAAGTCGCGAAAGCGGTCCGCCATCCGCTCGGGCGTCGGCATCTCGGCGGTGACCTCGAGCGGGTGCAGGGGCTGCGCCGCGCGATAGACGGCGCGGGTTTCGATTTCGGCGAGAAAGTGCGTCAATTTGAGCCGCAGCGCGGGCTGCAGGTCATCCGCCAGCCCGCTGAGCCACGCGAGCGCGGTCTCGATCACCAGAGGCGCGCGGCCCGCGGCGGACGGATGATGGTCGAGCACCAGGGCGTAGAGCATCAGCACCTCGGCCCGGCGATCCACGGGCGTGATCTCCGAAAGCAGCACGTTGGCGCGCAGCAGATCGCGCAGCGCTCGGTGGATCTCGCCGCGCGCGAGGGCGCACGCCGCGTCCGCAGTGAAGAAGCGGGCCTGCAGAGTGCTGCTGCCCGAGCCCTCCATGAGGAAGCGTCGGCCGGTCTCGAGAAACTCCTCGGGATCGAGAGGCGAGGGGCCGACGGCGTGGCATTCGGCCAGGGCGAGGTGGATCCGGGCGTGCAGGTCGGCGTAGGCGAGGGGATGCTGGCGGGCGAGCGCGGGGTCGTCTAAGAGCTCGGCGGTAAACCGCAGGGGAGCAAAATTTGGCCACTCGCAGGCGTAAAGGAGAGTCAAGGCCTCCTCGACGATCAGCCTGGGAAGGCCGAGGGCCTCGCCTCGCGCCCGCTCGGCCGCCGTGCGGTGCGACGGGCGCAGCAGGCTTAGGTCTTCGTGGACGAGGGTCCGGAGCGCCCGCACCACAGGATCGAGGCTCGCCTCCGAGTCGGGGTCGGTCGTCACCGCCGCCAGCAGGGTCCAGGGCGCCGGCTCGGCGCGGTCGCCCGGAAGCCGCAAAGAAAAGGCGTAGACGATCCTCAGCTGGTCACGAAACGGCAGGCTGGTGCTGCCGAGCCATCGCTCCAGCTCGCCAGGGGCCGGAAACTCGTTCGAGAGCCTCTCGCTCTCGACCGCGCGGCTGAGCGCCGCGTCGAGGGCGAGCACCCGATCCGCAGGGGCTTCGTGCCGCAGCACCGCCCGCCTGACGTCTTCGGAAGCCTGGCGCTCGGTCTCGCTCGAGCCTTCGGAGAGCCCGTCCAAAAGGTCGAGGGCCAGAGGCTCTAAGGCCTCGAGGTTCTCCTCGAGGGATCCCGAGATCTGACTGGCCTGGGCGAGTCCGGTCCGGAGCCTGCCGAGCATTCGCTCGAGTTGTTTTACGGGCATGGGGTCGCCGGCGCGCCGCGCCGTTTGGATCGAGCACCGGGAGTGAAAACAAGCTGGTCAAGGGGATGCGCGGCGCAGGCGAAATCGCCTCCGCGGAACCATCATCGCACCCGAAAAATGAGGCCACGGGTCGGCGGCCGTGTAGTGGGGACGCCGCCGACCCGGGCAGGAGTGGTCGGAATGGAGTCGCGTTTGTGGGGAACGACTCCCATCCCGAGCGTCAGGGGCCAGGGTCGCCTGGGATATACTCGGGCGGCGCAGGGCTCCGAACGCTACGAGCGAAATGTAAGACGTGGCGGTCCCCTCGCCAATGAAGTCCCGTCTCGGAACGTTTTTGGTTCCGAGATTGCCCCGTGAAAGGCGCATCCCGCCGGAGTTGTAAAACGTGATGACGTCCGCCTCCCTCGACGAACGCATCCTGGGGACGCTCAAAGGCCTGATTGAGCATCACTCCAGCAGCCGCAGCATCGCCGAGCAGATGGGCCAGGCCCACAATTACGTCGCCCGCATCCTGCGTGGCGAGACCAAGCTGCGTCTGGACGTCCTGGGGCGGATTCTCGAGACGCTGGGCGTGTCGCACCGCTTTTTCATGGAGACCGCGCTGGTCGACCGGCCCGACGACGGCGACGCTCTTGAGATTCTGCGTTTTTTTTGCGGCAACGCGCCGCCCACCAAGGCCTTTCTAGAGGACATCCAGCCGACCCTCGACGTGCTGGTCCAGATGCCGCTGAGCGATGGGGACCATCCGTCGCTCCGGGAAGAGCTGGATCGTCTCGAGAGCCTGCGGCGCAGCGACCGCCAGGCGGCGGCCGAAGGGCTGCAGCACGCGGTGCTCGAAATGCTCTCCGATCCGCCGGTGCCGGTGCCGCGTCAGATGCTCGAGGACCTCGCCGTGGCCCTCGCGACCTACGGCACGGTGCAGCGCTTTGAAGGTCTGCGGGCCGACGCCGCGCGGGCCTACAGCGCGGCCTTTCAGATCGCCCTGCGCAGCGATCGACCTCGGGCCATGGCGTTGAGCTACAACAAAGCCGCGTACCTGGTTCGAGATCTAGGTCAGGTGCCGGCCGCCCTGCGCTTCCTGGAGCGCGCCCTCGACAGGTTCCTGCGCGCTGGCGAGATCCAAATGGCGGGCAGCGTCTTCTTGGATAAAGCTGTCTTTTGGGTCAGCCTCGGCGAATTCGAGACGGCCGCGCGCGACTATCAAGCAGCCCTCGGCCTGCTTCAAGACGAGCAGGTCTTTCTTCGCCACGCCTGCTGGTCGGGCCTGGCGCAGTGCTTTCAGCGTCTGGGGGACCCGGCGCAGGCTCTCTCCGCCCTTGAGAAGGCCGAAGCGCTGCACAGGGGAGGGGAGGATCTAGCCCTGGCCTTCCTGGTGCGCAACCGAGCGGATCTGGCCGCTGAGCTGGGAGACCACGACGGCGCAAATCGGCAATACCGACGAGCCGTCGAGCTGCTCGCGCGCTTTTCAGAGCCCATCGACGCAGCCCTGTGCGCTCTTGACTGGGCTTCTCTCTTGATGAAGCTCGGCGAGGCCGCAGCCGTGAAGCAGCTGGCGGACGAGATGCTCGAATGGCTGCCAATTTTTCGCGGCAGCCGGGTCGCGGATGCGGTCATCACCGAGCTGATCCGCTGTGCCAAATGGGGCGAGCTGACCGGAAAGGTGCTCGCCAACGCGCGCGATCGGCTCGAGAAAGCCGCCCGCTCCTGAGTACCCCGTCTCGAGGCCCGCACTACTGGGGGGGGAAGTGGCTAGGGCTCCGCAAGAGATTCGAGGCTCGAAGTTGAGGGGCGGCGTGGGCCTTTGACGTGAGCTCAACCGTTGGGATCGATAACAACGGTCGCCCCGTCCTCGCCGGGCCCCAGAGGATCGACGTCTTCTCCTTCATCGTCTTCCTCATCCGAGCCACCGTCGCCCTCTCCGGTGTCGCCGGTGGTGCCGGTCGCTGAGAAGAAAAACTCGAAGAGGCTGTCGGTGACTTTTTGCATGAACTCAACGATGTCGAAGAAGACGAAGTCTTCGGCCGGCTTGGCGATCGAACAGGGGGCGATGATCAGGGTCGCGGTGAGAAGAATCGAAAGAACGAGATTGCGCGAGGTCTTCATGGATACAAACTTTCTGAGCAGGGCCGTATGAGCAGACGAAAGTGCCCGCCAACGCCACTACTCAGGTCAAATGTATCGCCTGAAGCGATGCCAATAAATAGAATTGGCCAGGAAAATCGGAAGATTTCTCGCGAAATCGCCGGCCGGGCTCCTTCCTCGCACGAGCCGCTTCTTTATCCTGGCTTTTTTCCCTGGGGTAACGAGAATCTTTCAGGTTCTATAGAGTTCTATGAATAGCTTCTGAAAGGGCAACACGGGATGTCGAAAACTCTATGTCTGTCGACTTTTAAAAGTATTGTTGAAGGACCATTTATATTGTTCCCTGAGACTGTGCAATTTGCCTTTTAGCCATGCTCGGAAGGCGCTGAGAGCGACAGTCAATCCATGACCTAGACGGAGGCGCGACGGCAGCGGAGAGGAACGGCGTCGCGCGGGTCACCCGCGGCGACTGGAAACGCCTCCGCGCGGGCGACCGGAGCCTGCCTTCGGCATCGCTCGCCGCGATCCGGAGCCGAGGTGTTCCGCGGCCACCGCGGAGTGGTACCATCGACCTCAAGCGCTCCGACTTTTATTCCGTGGACGCATCGAGGATCTGGCGCGCCGGCCCGGAAGCGGTTTCCGGCCGAACCCGGAGGACAACG
>JBCCLG010000149.1:0-9290 GCA_039027015.1 Acidobacteriota bacterium
CCCAGCACCCGCCGATTGTCGCGCCAATTCTTCTCCACCCTCACCTTGAGGTCGAGGTAGACGCGGCACTCGAGGTACTCCTCGAGGTCCTGGCGGGCAGCGGCCCCGATCGACTTGATGCGGGAGCCTTTCTTGCCGACCAGAATCTTCTTCTGGCCGTCTCTCTCGGCCAGGATGGTGGCGTAAATCACCGTCAGGCCCTCGCTCTTCTGCTGCCAGTCGTCGATCACCACGGCGGTGGAAAAAGGCAGCTCCTGGCCGGTCTGCTCGAGGACTTTCTCGCGGATCCTCTCGGCGACCAGAAAGCGCTCGGGATGCACCGTCAAAAGCTCGGGATCGTAGGCCGGCGGTCCCTCGGGCAGAAGCTCGAACATGGAGTCGAGCACGGAGGCGGTGCCGTCGGCGCGCAGCGCCGAAATCGGGATGATCTGCTCGAAGCAGGCGGCCTCGGCGTAGCGCGCGATGCGCGGCAGAAGGCGCGGCTTATCGATCCGGTCGACCTTGTTGAGAAGGGCGATCTTGGGGGCTTCGCTCTTGCGCACCCACTCGAGCATGTAGTCGTCGCCGCGGCCGTGCGCCTCGGACACATCCACCAGAAGACACACCAAATCGGCGTCGGCCAGGGCCTCGGAGGCGGCGCGCAGCATGCTGCGATTCATGTTGTGCTGCGGCTTGTGCACCCCCGGCGTGTCGTAGAAGACGATCTGACCGCGCGGCTCCGAGAGAATGCCGACCAGCCGATGGCGGGTGGTCTGCGGCTTGTTCGAAACGATGGCCAGCTTCTCGGGCAGGAGCCGATTCATCAGGGTGGACTTGCCCGCGTTGGGCCGGCCGACCAGGGCGACCGTGCCGCTGGCCTGCGCGCCCGCCGGGGCGGGGATCTCTCGCTCTGTCATGGTTCTTCTCTTGGATGTTGAACGGTCACCCGCACCACGCGGCGCTCATCGGCCTCGTCGACGCGCAGCTCGAGGCCCTCCCACTCGAGGGCCTCGCCGGATTTTGGCACGTAGCCCAGCTCGCCGCAGATCAGGCCGGAGAGAGTCTCATACGGCAGATCGTCCGCGGCCATATCGACCCCCGTGAGCGCCTCGAAATCCTCGAGGTTCGCCCGGCCCGCCAGCCGCCAGGCGCCGTCGCCCAGCGCTTCGGGCTCGGTCTGATCCTCGTGCTCGTCGCGAATCTCGCCGACGATCTCCTCCACCAGATCCTCCACCGTCACCAGGCCGGCGATGCCTCCGTACTCGTCGACCACGATCGCCATCTGCTGATGGCGGTGCTGCAGCTCGGCCAGAAGGTCGGGCAAAGGCTTGCTCTCGGGCACGTAGAGGGGCTGCTGGCAGAGATCGAGAACGCTCTTAACGGGCTGCCCGCAGTGCAGGGCGGCGAAGAGGTCGCGGATGTGCAGGACCCCCTCCACCCGGTCGATCGAGCCTTCGTAGATCGGCATGCGCGAGTTCTTGCAGTCGAAGAATTTAGCGGCCAGATCTTCGGCGTCAATGTCCGAGGGCGCGCTGTTGATCTCCACCCGCGGGGTCATGATGCTGCGCACCTGGGTATCGCCGAAGTCCACCACCGAACGCACCAGCGCCTCCTCTTCGGGCTCCAGGATCCCCTCGCGCCGGCCGACGTCGATAAAGGCGTCGATCTCGTCGTCCGAGGCGTCGTCGTCCTCCTCCTCGTCGGAGCGCGGCGGCTCTTCGCCGCCAAAAAGAGGCCCCAGCACCAAAAGGAACGGACCCATCAACCAGCTCAGGGCGCGATAGGCGGGGCTCGAAAGCTGCAGCGCCCGCTCGGCGTGGCGGCGCACCAAATAGCGCGCCCAGGCGTCGGTCACCACCACCAGAACCGCCACGGCGGCGAACGGCTGCCACCACTCAAAAGCGCCCCGCCGCCAGGCCAAGACCACGAAGAGAACCGGCAGCAGGCGGGCCAGGGTGGAGAGGAGAAAGCGGAATGCCTCGAACCGAGAGCGCTCGGCGTAGAGACGGCGCAGGCGCTCGCCGGCGTTTTCCGTCCAGTGGCGGATGCGGATCGGGCCGCTGCGCTCGAGAAGCGCCGAGAGCATCAGCGCGAGGAACGTGAGAAGCGCCAGGGCGGCGAGCGACGCGAGGAAGGTGGACGCCGCCGCGGGGGCGGACTGCTGAACGGCGGCGCTCACGTCCGCGCATCCTCGCTCGCCTGCGGCGAGCTCAGGAAGCGGCGGCGCAAAGCCTTCTCCACGGCCTCCATCTCGCCGCCGTCCCGCTCGTGATCAAAGCCCAGGCAGTGCAGGAGACCGTGCAGGGTGAGGAGGCGAAGCTCCTGCTCGAGGCCGCGACCCGCCGCCGCCGCCTGACGCCTGGAGGTGGGAACGGAGATCACGACGTCGCCCAGATGGGCGGCCTCCTGCGCGAAGATCCCGGGCGGAATCGCGGCCGCCTCGCCGGCCTCGCCGCCGTTTGGCCACGGTTTCTCCAGGTCCCCGGGGAAGCTCAAAACGTCGGTGCTCTCGTCGCGCCCGCGAAAGCTCGCGTTGAGCCGGCGCATCTCGCGGTCGCTCACGAAGCGCACGGTCAGGGTTTCGGCGGCCGGCGCCAGCTCGCCCCACGCGGACTCGATCCAGGGCCTCAGCCGGCGGGCCCGCACGTCGGGATAGCGGCAGGGGTTCTGAATCTCGAGCCGGCGCCCCCCCGCTCCCGAGATCTCAGGGCCTGGAGCACCCGCGCCCAGGAGGCCGGGAGGCAGGCGTTCGAGCACCGAGGCAGGCAAGCCCGCTGCCGGGTCGCCGGCCCGCGATAAGTCTGCGTCGGCGGATTGAGGACCGTCGTCGCTGCTGCTGGTCGAGGCGGAGTCGTCGTCAGTCAAAATGATGCTCATCCCGCGGCGCTCTTGACCCGCGCCTCGGCCTCTACGGGCGGCTCGATCGAGGGCGAGGAGCCCGAGGAAGAGGCCGGGGGTCGGTCCTTGGTCCCGGACTCTTCGCCGGAGCGCCGCTTGTTGAAGTCGAAGCCTGGATACTCGATGCGGCGATGGTGGATATTGCCGAGAACGCGCTGGAAGGCGTCCTCCACCTTACGCAGATCGCCGAGGGTCAGATCCGTCTGATCGAGCTGGCCGTCCTGCAGGCAGTCGTCGAAGATCGCCCGCAGCACCGAACGGATCTTCTGCCGGCTCGGCTCCACCAGCGTTCGGCTGGCGGCCTCCACGGCGTCGGCCAGCATCAAAACGCCCATCTCCTTGCTTTGCGGCTTAGGGCCAGGGTAGCGGAACTCGTCCTCCCGCACCTCCCCGGTGTCTTTCTCCCCCTCCCGCTCCTTGGCGCGGCCGTAGAAGAATTTGATCAGGCGGGTTCCGTGGTGCTGCTCGATGGCGTCGACGAGGGGCGCCGGCAGCGCCTTCTTCTCAGCCAGCTCTATCCCTTCCTTGACGTGGTTGATCAGGATGAGGGCGCTCATGGTGGGCTGGATCTTGTCGTGGGGGTTGCTGCCGGGCTGCTGGTTCTCGATGAAGTACTGCGGCCGGAACATCTTGCCGATGTCGTGGTACATCGCGCCGGTGTGGGCGAGCACCGAGTCGCCGTCAATCGCCTCGGTGCCGGCCTTGGCGAGGTTGGCCACGGCCAGGGAGTGCTGGAAGGTGCCCGGGGCCTCGAGGGCCAGGCGGCGCAGAAGGGGCAGGTTGGGGTTGCCCAGCTCCACCAGCTTGATCGAGGTGGTGACGCTGAACAGCGACTCGCAGAGCGGCACGGTGAAGCTCGCCACCACCGCGGCGAGCAGGCCGCCGGCGGCGCCGCACAGCAGATCGAAACCGTAGAGGCTCCAGCCGCCCTGCCAGCGCTGGCCGATGAGCTGCAGCACGGTGATTCCCACCATATTGACCGCCGCCACCAGAAAGGCGGCGCGGGTCATCCACGAGCGCTGGCGGAACTGCAGGTGATCGAGGGCGAACACCGCGGCCAGGCAGCTGGTCAGGCTGAAGACCGAGATCTCCCACAGGCCCTCGCCGCCGGGCACCCGGCCGACCAGGAGCGAGAAGACCAGGGCCAGCACCACCGCCAAATCGCGGCCGTAGAGCAGCAGGCTGAGCAGGGCGAGGGCGGCGAAGGGAATCGCGAAGAGGTAGCTGCCGACGTCGGCGAACGGCTCCCGGGCGATGGCCGAAGCGAGCGCCGCGGCCACGAAGGAGGCGAAGCGAGCGCCGGCCAGATGGGCGGTGAGGAGGATCAGGCACTCGCTGAACAGCCTCGAGCAGCTGCGGTCGCTGCGCCGCTCGTGGCGCGCCGCGAACCATACGAGAAGGGCCGCCGCGCCGAGCATCATCAGCGTGCCGAGGGCGCCCAGGGCCACCCCGAGCAGATCCCTCTCCCCGGCCAGCTGGCGCAGGGCGCCGGCCTGAAGGTCGCCGATGCGCTCGCCCTTGCGCACCACCACCTCACCCTTGCCGAAAAGGTGGGTGACCGAGCCGACGTTGGTGCCGGCCGAGCGCCGCAGCTCGAGGGTGGCGCTGCTGTTGTAGTTGATGTTGGGCGTCACGCCGGCCAGCACCAGCTCGAGCACCGCGCGCCGCTCGCGCGTTCGCAGATCGCTCCACGCCTGAAGATCGCGGCTGATCTCGAGGCGTACGGCGTCGGGATAGCTCAGGAATCTAAACAGGTCGAGCTCGGTGCGCTCGGCCCCTACCGGCAGCTCGCGCAGGGTGATGCCGCGCTCTCGATGCTCGAGCAGGCGCTCCTTGTCGGCCACCACGCCGAGGCCGAGCAGCCGGGTTAAAACGCCGCCCAGCCGATCTTCCAGCTCGGTGGAGAACTCGCGCGCCAGAAGCACCTTGGCGGCGGCCTCGGAGACGCGAAATCCCGCCGCGCTCGACAGCCTTTCGGTCATCTCGCGGAGCGGATCGTAGTCCTCGGGCTCCTCGAGGGGAGACGAGGAATCCGCCGCTGGCCCGCCCTGGGCCGCGCGCTCCGCCTCCTCCTCGGCCGCCTGGGCGGCGATCTCCATCCACTCTCGGCCGCTCTCGAAAAGCAGGCCGAGCCGCCGGCGGCGCTCGGCTTCGATGCTGCGATCGAAGTCGTAGACCGGCAGCACGTCGAGCCGCGCTCTCTCCTGCAGGGAGCGCGTGGCGGCCTCGTCGACCACCGGCAGATCGCGATCGGCGATGAAGGTGCGCGAGGCGATCTCCCCGGCCCCGACGTTCGGCTTGAGCAGGATCTGCTGCGGCAGGAAAATCCACGTGCAGGCAACCAGGAAGAGGGTCAGCCAGAGGAGAGGGGTTTCCAGCAACGCCCGCCAGCCGAGGCGCACGCGGTACTGCAGCAGCGCCAGGCCGCCGGTCGGCGGACGGCGGTTGAGGGTCGTGCGGCCGGCCGCCCTGCGGGGCGGAACGATGATCTTCGTCGAGCTTTTGCTCGTTGACTTCGAAGAGCCCATCGGCGCTCGCTCTCTACCTCACCCGGGGCCGCGGCCCGCGCCGGCACGAAAAAGACATGGCAAACATCGCTCGGCCGCGCTCAGCGCGCTTGGCCCTCGGCCTCGCGCTCGGCGTCCTGGCGCTCGTAGGCGGCCACGATGCGCTGCACCAGCGGATGGCGCACCACGTCGCTCTTTTCGAAGTGCACGAAGCCGATGCCGCGCACGCCGGAGAGCACCCGCAGGGCCTGGCGCAGGCCCGAGTTGCGCGCCGACGGCAGATCGATCTGCGTGATGTCGCCGTTGATCACGGCCTTGGAGCCGAAGCCGATGCGGGTGAGAAACATCTTCATCTGCTCGTGGGTGGTGTTCTGGGCCTCGTCGAGAATCACGTAGCTCTCGTTCAGGGTGCGGCCGCGCATGAAGGCGATAGGAGCCACCTCGATCACGCCTCTCTCGAGGAGCCTGCCGACCTTCTCGTAGCCGATCAGATCGTAGAGGGAGTCGTAGAGCGGACGCAGATAGGGGTTCACCTTGTCGGCCAGGTCGCCGGGCAGAAAGCCGAGCTTCTCGCCCGCCTCCACCGCCGGGCGCGCCAGCACGATGCGCCGCACCTTTTTCTCGAGCAGCGCGGCGGCCGCCATGGCCACGGCGATAAAGGTCTTGCCCGTACCCGCGGGACCCGTCGACACGACGATGTCGTAGTCGAGCATGGCCTTGAGGTATTTGAACTGGTTGTAGCTGCGCGGCGTGATCAGCCGGCGGGTGGCCAGGAGGGTCGGATCGGTGGGCTGGAAGAAGTCGAGGAGGGAGACTTCAGGAGCCTGCTGGTGCACGCGGATCGCCGTGCGCACGTCTTCCTGGCGCACGCGGTAGCCGGTGGCGGCCAGAGTCGAAAGCTGGCCGATCACCAGCCCGGCCCGCCGCACGCCGGCGTCCTCGCCCTCGATGCGCAGCTCGCCGCCGCGCGCTCCGAGGCGCACCTTGAAGGCCTTCTCGAGCAGCTTGAGGTTTTGGTCGTGGGTGCCGAAGAGCTTGGAAAGCCCCTCCTCGGGAAGGCTCAGCCTGCCGGGATCGCGCGAGGCCTCGTCGCCGGCCTCTGGAGCCGGATCCACCGAGGGTCCGTCCGCGGAGGCGTCATCCTCAGACACGCCGGCGGACGGAGCCTGATCGAGCGTGGTCTCGCTCACTTCTCACCGTAGTCGTAGAAGCCGCGGCCGCTCTTGCGACCGAGGCGCCCCGCCTGCACCATCTGCTTGAGCAGGGGCGGCGGCGCGAAGCGCTTCTCCCGGTACTCGTCGAACATGATGTCGGCGAGGTAGTAGGTGGTGTCGAGGCCCACAAAGTCGAGCAGGGTGAAGGGACCCATCGGGTAGCCGCAGCCCAGCTGCATGGCCTTGTCGATGTCCTCCAGACTGCCCACGCCCTCCTCAAACGCCCGGATGGCGTCGAGCATGTAGGGCACCAGCAGGCGGTTGACGATGAAGCCGGAGTTGTCTTTGCACTGCACGGGCTCCTTGCCGAGAGACTGCACGAAGTCGACGGCGGAAGCCACCGCCTCGTCGGAGCTGATCAGGGTGCGGACGATCTCCACCAGCTTCATGCGCGGCACGGGGTTGAAGAAGTGCAGACCGATGAAGCGATCGGGCCGGGCGGTGGCCATGGCGAGCGGCGTGATGGTCAGCGAAGAGGTGTTGCTGGCCAGGATGGCGCTCTTCTTGACGTGCTCGTCGAGGGTGGCGAAAAGCTCGCGCTTATCGTCGACGTTCTCGACAATCGCCTCGACCACCAGATCGCAGTCGGCCATATCTTCGATCTGAATGACGCCTTCGATCCTGCCGAGGACGGCCGTGCGCTCCTCGGGCGTGAGCTTGCCCTTCGCGACCGCTTTGCCAACCGACTTCTCGATCCGGGCGCGGCCGCGCTCGAAAAGCGCGTCGCTGACCTCGCGCACCACGACCTGGTAGCCGGCGCGGGCGCAGACCTCGGCGATTCCGGAGCCCATCAGGCCGCAGCCGACGACTCCTACCTTCTCTATTTTCATCGAATCTCGTCTCCTGCTGTTGGGGGTGCGGCGGCGGACGGCGCCGCGGCCGGCAGATGGTATCAGCCGCCGAGCAGCTCGATCTGTCGGCGTCCGTCCTCTCTGGCGGTGATCTCCACCCGGAGCGCGCCGCGCGGCGCCACGGGCAGGCGGTCCGGCCACTCGATGGCCTTGAGGCCGCGACCGGCCAGGATCTCCTCGAGCCCGAGCCCCGCGATGTCGTCGGGCTCGAGGCGGTAGAGATCGGCGTGCACCAGGCGACCCGCCGCGCCCTCATGCTCGTGGATCAGGGTGTAGGTCGGCGACTGGATCTCCCGCCTCTCCACGCCCAGCGCCCGCGCCAGGCCGCGCACCAGCACCGTCTTGCCGCTGCCCATATCGCCCGACAGCAGCAGCACGGCGTGGGGACTCATCAGGGCGGCCAGCCTCTCGCCGACCTCTTCGGTCTCGGCCTCGCTGGCGCTCATCCAGCTGCGCTGGCCGGAGACCTCATCGATCCTCCTCATCATCGGCTCTCTCCTCGGGTGCTTCTGCCGCTCATCGCTTCTCCCCATCGGCGCTCTCAGGCCGGGTCTTCCAGCGCCCGCCACGCGGCGGGCAGAAACGCGATCAGGTCGCCGGCGGCGAGGCCCGCGCGCCCCTTCTCCGGCAGCGCGAGGTCGCCCGCCAGGCCGTGGGCGTAGACGCCGACTCGGGCCGCGGACTCCGGGCCGTAGCCTTGGGCGAGGAGCGCCGCCAGAACGCCGGTCAAAACATCGCCGCTGCCGCCGGTCGCCATGCCGCTATTGCCCGTCGGGTTGACCCACAGCTCTCCGCCGGGCGCGGCGATCAGGCTGCGGCGCCCCTTGAGCACCACGGTGGCGCCGGTGCGGGCGGCCAGCTCGAGGGCCGCCTGAGGGCGATCGCCCTCGACGGCCGGGACGGCCGAATCCAGCAGGCGGGCCATTTCCCCGGGGTGAGGGGTGAGAATCGCAGGAACCTCCAGACCAGCAAAGATCTCGAGGTGGCCCGCGCACGCGTTGAGCCCGTCGGCGTCGATCACCAGGGGCGCCAAAGATTCGCAAATCGCCCGGCGCACGGCTGTCCGCGCACCCTCGCTCCTGCCGAGCCCCGGACCCAGGGCCAGCGCCTGCTTGCCGCGGGCCGCCGCCAAAATCTCCGCGGCAGCCTCCTCGGCCAGCGCCCCCGCGCTCTCGGGCAGGGGCAAGATCATCGACTCCGCGCTCGCCCGATCGACGGCGGGGCCCAGGCTAGACGGCACCCCCGCGGTCACCAGGCCCGCTCCCGAGCGCACCGCCGCCCGGGCGGTGAGGGCGATGGCGCCCGAGCCGCCGCGGCCGCCGCCCACCACCAGGGCGTGCCCGAAGGTTCCCTTATGGGCCCCGGGCGGCGCCGCCATCAGCTCCGCCGAGGTCTCCGCCTGGGTCAGCAAATGCCAGCTCCCCGGGGCCTCGGCCACCAGCTCCGGCGGAATCGCCAGATCGACCACCTCGATCTCCCCCATGGCGTCGCAGGCCGGCGGCAGCACGTGGGCGATCTTGGGCGCCGCGAAGGTCACCGTGAGGTCGGCCTTCGCGTGGGGTCCGAGAATCTCCGCGCGGCTGCCGTCGAGCCCGCTCGGCAAATCGACCGCCGCCAGGGGGACGCCCAGGGCGTCGAGTCCCTCGACCAGGCGGGCGAAATGCCCCGAGAGAGGCCGGGTCAGGCCGGTACCGAAGAGCGCGTCCACCGCCGCGTCGCAGCGCGCCGCGGCGGCGAGCGCGGCGTCCGCGCCCTCCTCGTCGCGCAGCTCGTGGACCTCCCGCTCGGCGCGGCGCAGAATCTCCAGCTGGAGCGCCGCGTCGCCGGCGGGCTCGCGGGAG